>NZ_JBARVQ010000323.1:0-4354 GCF_049646345.1 Albidovulum sp.
TCGGAGGCCGACGGGATAACCGTTGTGGGCGAAGGGCAGGATGCCGAAACGGCCTTTGACCTGACTGAAAGGCTGCGCCCGGATCTGGTGCTTCTCGATATTTCCATGCCGGGCGGCGGCGGCATTTCCGCCTTGCGCCGGATCATGGAATTGCCCGAACCGCCCAGTGTCGCGATGCTGACCGTGTCGGAAGAAGATGACGACGTCATGCAGGCGCTGAAGGCAGGTGCGAAGGGTTATGTTCTGAAAGGCGTCGGATCGCGCGAACTGGTGTCGATCGTCCGCGATGTTGCCGATGGGCAGTCCTATGTCTCGCCCTCACTGGCCGCACGTATCCTGAATGCCATGCGGGGCGATGGGACAGCCCGGCGCGAAGCCAATCCGATGGACGATCTTTCGCATCGCGAAGAAGAGATCCTGAAGCTTGTCGCCGCCGGGAAAAGCAACAAGGAGGTCGGCCTCGCGCTCGATCTGCAGGAGAAGACCGTCAAGCACTACATGACGGCGATCTTGCAAAAGCTGCATGTCCGCAATCGCGTGGAGGCCGCGGTGATGGCGCGGGATTACTGGAAGAAGTAGGTGTATCGCATCGGGATTTTGGTGCCGTTCAAGAAATTGTCCCTGTCGCCCGGAACAAGCGCGACGCCCGCCCGGCTAAAATCGCGCTTGGTCAACGATCGCTCCTGGCCTTGAACGGGCCTAACCGTTTCGAGGCACAGCGTGGTGATTTTCAGAACAGCGACAGTACCGTACCAATGATGGTGCAGCCGAACACAGCATAACCGCCGTCGATATAGGTCAGCGCCTTGGGGCGGTCAGAATAGGCATAGTTGGTCACGATCCACGGCAGCGCGATAAACGCGCCAAAGCCGAACCCGGCCACCAGCCCCGCGCCAAGGGTTTCGATCCCCGCCATGCCGAACACATGCCGCATCATGCCCGCGACAATCACCATCGCGACGCCGGAGATGATGAAGGGAGCCACGCTTTTATTGGCGGGTTTGCCGTCGGCATCCACGGCAATGCCCGAGGCGGCGACCCATTGCTTTGCCAAGTTCATGTACCAGAAGGCCCCGAAGGCATAGGCCGCTGCGCCAGCCACGATCACGCTGATGAGTTCCATGCCGTTCCCCTTTGCATGTTGCAACGCAACACTATCATGCCGCTGTTTTCACGCGCGGTCTACAGGCCGCCGAGGGCGCGAATAATCTCCCATTCTGCATCACTTACCGGCTGCACGGACAGGCGTGAGTTCTTGACCAGCACCATTTCGGCCAGCCGCGGATCAGCCTTGATCTCATCCAGCGTGACATGGCGGTTCAGGGGTTCCACCGCCTTGATATCCACGCAGTCCCAGCGCGGATCGTCGGTCGTCGAATCCGGATGGCTGAGGGCACAAACCTCGACCACGCCGACGACGGCCTTGCCGATATTGGAATGGTAAAAGAAGCCTCGGTCGCCGATCTTCATCGCCCGCATGTTGTTGCGCGCCTGATAGTTTCTGACGCCGTTCCATTCTTCGCCGGCCTCGCCCTTGGCGACCTGCTGATCCCAGCTCCAGGTGTCGGGTTCGGATTTGAAAAGCCAGTATTGCATCAGCCGATCACCTTCTTCCATTCCGTCACGGTCACGCTTTCGAAAAGACCCGCAGCCTTGTAGGGGTCGCCCGCTGCCCAGGCTTGGGCCGAGGCCAGATCGTCGGTCTCCAGTACCACAAGCGATCCGCACATCGCGCCCTCTTCGATGAAGGGCCCCGCCATCGCGACGATACCGGTTTCCTTGATATAGGCCAGATGCGCGTCGCGGGTGTCGAGGCGGGTCTGAAGATGGCCGGGTTTGTCGCGGCAGATGACGGCGTAGAGCATGTTCATTCCTTTCTGAGCGGGCGGGACAGCAGCGCGCTGACGGCGTCCCCCACGGTGATCTTCCGGTCGACGAGGGCCGCGACCATGTTGGCGACGGGCATGTCAATTCCGTGCTTTCTGGCCAGAACAGACACTGCTTTGGCCGTCGCTGCCCCTTCGACGGTGGTGGTCTGGTCAAAGGCCTCGCCCTTGCCCAGCGCATGGCCGAAGCGGAAATTCCGCGACTGTGCCGAGGTGCAGGTCAGGACCAGATCGCCGAAGCCGGAGAGGCCGGACAGGGTCTCGGGCTGCGCACCCAAAGCAAGGGCAAGCCGGTTCATCTCGGCAAAGCCGCGCGTCATAAGTGCTGCCCTTGCACTGTCGCCAAGCCCCGCGCCCATGACCACACCGGCCGCGATGGCAACGACGTTTTTCAGCGCCCCGCCAAGTTCGGCGCCAATCGTATCGGTTGTGCGGTACAGGCGGAGCACCGGCGTGGAGAGCGCCTCTTGCAGCCCGCCCCCCCTTGCATCATCGCTGCAGGCAAGGGTCAGCGCGGTGGGCAGTCCCCGCGCGATATCGGCCGCAAAGCTGGGGCCCGTGAGCACGGCGGCCAACGCGTTCGGGCAGGTCTCACCGATGATCGCGGTTGACCCGCGTCCCGAGGCCAGATCTATCCCCTTGGCGCAGCCGATCAGCACATGACCGTCCAGCATGCCCTTGTTTGCGGATAAAAGCCCGGACATCTGCTGCATAGGAACCGCCAGCAGCAGGATTTCGGCCTGCGCGACCACGGCGATTTCGGCTGAAACCGAGACTGATTCCGGTAGATCGACGCCCGGCAACCGCCGTTCATTGCGGCGCGTTTCCTGAAGTTGTGCGGCCTGATCCGGATCGCGGGCCCATAGCCTGACTTTTTGCCCTTCGCGTGCCAGCGCAACCGCCAGAGCCGTGCCAAAGGCCCCGGCCCCCAGAACCCCGATCTTCATGCCTTGGCCCCTTTCTTGCCCGAGCCGAGCATCGACGGCTGCGATCTGTCAAGCGGCCAGCGTGGCCGGGCGGCAAGGTCCATCCCGTCGAACAGGCCCAGCCGGAACCGTTCGATCCCGGCCCAGGCGATCATCGCCGCATTGTCGGTGCAAAGTGCCAGCGGCGGGGCGACGAAGCGCAGTCCGGCTGTGGCGCAAACAGTCTCTAACCCTGCCCGAATGGTCGAATTTGCCGCGACGCCGCCGGCCACGGCCAGAACCGGTGCATCCGGGGCCAAAGCCATGTAATCGGCGATGGCCCGGCGTGATTTTTCCGCCAGAACATCGGCAATCGCCGCCTGAAATCCGGCGCAAAGATCGGCGCGATCCTGTTCTGTCAGCCCGCCTTTTTCGGCAATAATCGCATCGCGCGCCCGCAAAAGCGCGGTTTTGAGGCCCGAAAAGGACATGTCACAGCCCGCCCGGTCGAGCAGCGGGCGCGGGAAGGCAAAGCGCGCCGGGTCGCCGTCTTGCGCGGCGCGCTCCACCTCTGGCCCGCCGGGTTGCGGCAGGCCCAGCAATTTCGCGGTCTTGTCGAACGCCTCGCCCGGCGCGTCGTCGATTGTGCCGCCAAGCCGGGTGAATTGATCAGGGCCCTGCACGATCAGGAACTGGCAATGCCCGCCCGACACCAGCAGCATCAGATAGGGAAAGGTCAACCCGTCTGTCAGGCGCGGCGTCAGCGCATGACCGGCCAGATGGTTGACGCCAATCAGCGGCAGGCCTGATCCGGCGGCCAATCCTTTGGCGCACATAACCCCGGCCAGCACCCCGCCGATCAGACCGGGTCCGGCGGTAACGGCGATGGCATCCATATCCTTCAGCGTGAGCCCGGATTGCACCAGCGCCTCTTCAGCGCAGAGGTCGATTTTCTCGACATGGGCGCGGGCCGCGATTTCGGGCACGACGCCGCCGAAATCGGCGTGGAGCGCGGTCTGGCCATGCACGACCGATGACAGGATATCGCCGCGCCCGCCCTGCAGGCGCACAACGGCCGCCGCCGTATCGTCGCAGCTGCTTTCCAGACCCAGGATCGTGATCGTATCGCGCATCGCCCTGCCAGTTGCCTAAGGCCGATCCCGCAGGTAACACCGGGAGGCATGCGGCACAATCCCGGGGGCCCCTTGGACCGAGAACGCCCGACCCTTCTTCTGACCCGACCCGAAAAACAGTCAAAGGGTTTCGCCGGGGCATTCCGGGCCAGATTCGGTGCGGATTGGCCTGTCATCCACTCCCCCCTGACCGCGATCCGCTATCTGGCAGCAGGGCCGGTGCCGCCGGATACCGACGGCATCATCTTCACCTCGCAGAACGCAGTTTCCGCCTTTCTACGTGTGACGGGGGATCGTGGGCTGAAAGCATGGTGCGTCGGGATGCGCACTGCCGAGGTCGCCAGGAAGGCAGGTTTTGACGTCGTGGCCGGTCCGGGCGGGGCCGAGGATCTGGCGCAGATGATCATCGAAAGCGGCGCGGGGCGCCGCC
>NZ_JBARVQ010000324.1:0-1888 GCF_049646345.1 Albidovulum sp.
CGGAACGTGCTGATGCGATCGGAAAGCCCGGGCCAGGAGCTGGTGGGGCTGGGCGTTGAAAACATCATCGCCATCGCCATGCCCGACGCGGTGCTGCTGGCCAGCATGGACCGCGCGCAGGACGTGACGCTGGCGGTCAGCGCGCTGAAGGCGAAACAGGCGATTCAGGCCGAGGCGCTGCCCGTCGACTATCGCCCATGGGGCCATTTCGAGACCCTGATCCTGGGGGATCGCTTTCAGGTCAAGCGGATCGTGGTCAAGCCGGGCGCCTCGCTCAGCCTGCAAAGCCACCATCACCGTGCCGAACACTGGATCGTGGTGGAAGGCACCGCGCGGGTCACGGTGGACAAGGAAGTGCGCCTGATCACCGAAAACCAGTCAGTCTACATCCCGCTGGGCGCCGTGCACCGGATGGAAAACCCCGGCAAGGTCAACATGGTGCTGATCGAGGTGCAGACCGGCTCCTATCTCGGCGAGGACGACATCGTTCGCTACGAGGACATCTATGCCCGCGGGCAGGGCGCACGGGGGTAACATGCTCTATACAAAGGAATTCGTCTTCATCCACGTGGAAAAGACCGGCGGCATGTCCCTGACCCGGTTCCTGATCAATGCGCTGGACGATCCGGTCACCGTCTTCGTGCCCGATCGCGGGCGCGATCATGCACTGGCCATGCCCACCACGCCCGAGGCCGCCGCCAAGCTGACCTGCCACGCCGGCACGCGGCACGAAAAGCCGCCCGCCGCGCTGGAACTGCTGGAAAAGCACGGGCTGCCGGTGCCGCCCTTCGCCTTTGCGGTGATCCGCAGCCCGGTCGACCTGATGCTGTCCTATTACAAGCACTTGCAGAAGGACAGGGTGCGCACCCGCCGCTCGGCCAATCCCGGCGGGCTGAAACCCGCCGCGCTGATGGCGACAGAGGTGTCGTTCGACACGTTCGCCCGGCAGGCGCGGTTCTACAACATGCGTGACCGCAAGCTGATGAAATTCTACCAGCCCGACGGCTTTCCCCGGCTCGACGTGGTGCCGCTGAAGCGGATCGGCGACTACCTGACCCTGCGGTTTTCCCATCACGCCGCCTTCGATCTGGCCAAGCTGGAACATCGCAACAAGTCGAAGGAGGGGCAGAGCGTTTCCGATCTGGATCCCGACACCGTCGCCCATATCAAGGCCACCTATCCGAAGGTTCAGGCGCTCTATGAAGAGGCGATGGCACGGGACAGCTGGTAGGGCCTAGCCCGCCAGATCGAACCAGGGCGCCGAGGCGGTCATCGCCTCGCTCAGCCGCGCCCGCATGGCGTCGTCGGCCTCGGGCAGGATCAGCGCCAGATCAGCCTGAATAGTGTCTGTTTCGGGCAATGGCGCATGACGTGCCCAGGATTTCATCTCGACCTCGCCCAGCCGGCGGATCAGCGAGCGGTTATAGGCGCTGGTGGCGCGCAGCATGGCGGCGGCGGCGTCGGACACATGGAACGGCGCGCGGAACCGGGCGTGATCGCTGGCCAGCGTGCGCAGGTCCCGATAGCTGAGCCCGGGCAGGCCAAGGTGATTGGCCGCCAGCTTGTAGACCAGCAGGTTGCCGCCGATCGAGGGGTTCATGTCGCCGTCCGGGATCGCGCCCGGCTCGATCCCGACCTGATCGCAGAAATCAGCGATCACGTCGCCGTTCTTGAGCTCGGTCCGATTGTACCACTTCAGCGACAGGTCGCCCAGGTCGGCCCAGCGTCTGACGAACCCGCCCATGTTGTCGAGCCCGCCGGCATGACGGGCGAAGGTGACGAATCGGGTCTGGTTCTGCACCAGCTGGCGAAAGCCCGAGATCGCGTAATCCAGATGTTCGCGCACATAGCAGATCACCCGGATCTCGGGGGCGTCGAAGCTGGCCAG
>NZ_JBARVQ010000325.1:0-7008 GCF_049646345.1 Albidovulum sp.
CGGGTCAGAAGTTCGTCCAGTTCCACCTTGGTCACGCCCATCGCCTTGGCCCGCTCTTCGCTCAGGAACGGATCGTAAGCCACAACCTTCATATGCAGCCCCAAAGCCCGGTCGCAGACAATGCCGCCGATATTGCCGGCACCGATCACGCCAAGGGTCTTGTTAAAGAGCTCCACCCCCATGAAGCGGTTCTTTTCCCACTTGCCGTCATGGGTCGATGTGCTGGCCTCGGGCAGTTGC
Source organism: Albidovulum sp. (assembly GCF_049646345.1). Taxonomy (GTDB): domain Bacteria; phylum Pseudomonadota; class Alphaproteobacteria; order Rhodobacterales; family Rhodobacteraceae; genus Albidovulum. Next base: position 241 of record NZ_JBARVQ010000325.1, read on the forward strand.
CGCGCAACCGCGAACATCATCGCGATGGCATGTTCGGCGGTGGTGACCGAGTTGCCGAACGGCGTGTTCATCACGATAACGCCCTTCTTCGATGCCGCCGGAATGTCGACATTGTCGACCCCGATCCCGGCACGGCCGATCACTTTCAGATTGTCGGCGGCGGCAAGGATCTTTTCGGTCACCTTGGTTGCCGAACGGATGGCAAGGCCGTCATATTGGCCGATCACCTCAAGCAGGCGGTCCTTGTCCTTGCCAAGGTTGGGTTCGAAATCCACCTCGATCCCGCGGTCGCGGAAGATCTGGACGGCGGTTTCACTGAGTTTGTCGGAAACGAGTACTTTGGGTGCCATTTGGCAATTCCTTGTTCTGTCATTCGGAACGCAGTCCCGGACCTGATCCGGGACCTCTGGGTTGGTTTCGGGAGAGACCCCGGAGCAAGTCCGGGGCAAGCTCCCGGAGCAGGTCCGGGGCTGCGGCCCGTCAGGCTTCTACCGCCTGCGCTTCGATCTCGGCCATGAAGGCCCATTCGATCCAGGGCATCAGCGCCTGAACGTCCGAGGCCTCGACCGTCGAGCCGCACCAGATGCGCAGGCCCGGAGGCGCGTCGCGATAGGCACCGGCATCGAGCGCGACGCCTTCGGCTTCCAGCCGCTTGGCGACAGCCTTGGCAAAGGCCGCGCCGTCTGCGATACGGGGATCGGTGAATTTCAGGCAGACGCTGGTGGTCGATGCCGTTGCCGGATCGACAGCCAGATCGGCGATCCAGTCCTTGTCCGCGATGAAATCGCGTACCGCTTTCGCATTGGCATCGGCCCGCGCGATCAGCCCCTTGCGGCCACCGATCGACTGCGCCCATTTCAGCGCGACAAGGTAATCCTCGACGCAGAGCATCGACGGCGTGTTGATCGTCTCACCCTTGAAGATGCCTTCGATCAGCTTGCCGCCCTTGGTCAGGCGGAAAATCTTCGGCAGGGGCCAGGCGGGGGTGTAGCTTTCCAGGCGCTCAACGGCGCGGGGGGACAGGATCAGCACGCCATGCGCGCCCTCGCCGCCCAGCACCTTCTGCCAGCTGAACGTGACCACATCGAGTTTCTCGAAGGGCAGGTCCATCGCGAAAGCGGCCGAGGTCGCGTCGCAGATGGTCAGGCCCTGACGGTCCGCCGGGATCGCATCGCCATTCGGCAACCGCACGCCCGAAGTCGTGCCGTTCCAGGTGAAGACCGCATCGCGGTCAAAGTCGACCGTGCCGAAATCGACGATCTCGCCATAGGGGGCTTTCTTCACCACGGCGTCCAGCTTCAGCTGCTTGACCACATCGGTGACCCAGCCTTCGCCGAAGCTCTCCCAGGCCAGCATGTCCACCGGCCGGGCGCCGAGAAGCGACCAGAGCGCCATTTCGACGGCACCAGTATCCGATGCAGGCACGATACCGATGCGGTAGTCGGCAGGCACGCCGAGCACCTCGCGGGTGAGGTCGATCGCCTCTTTCAGCTTGGCCTTGCCCACGGCAGCACGATGCGAGCGGCCCAATGGCGCGCCCATAAGCATATCGAGGGAAAAACCGGGGATCTTCGTGCAGGGGCCCGAAGAAAAGCGCGGATTGACCGGCCGCGCGGCCGGGGTCTTGAGGTCTGTCATGCTATCCTTCCAGATAAGCGCCCCTCGTTGGGGAGGGGTGTCCCGCCGCCGGGATTACTTCGCCCCTGAAAAACAAGCAAGATATAAAGTGGTTTACACTGCAGATTGTCGCAGACAGGTGCAGAACGCTGCGCGAACATTCCCTCTGGATTGGCACAAATCTGACACAGAGATCGGCGCGACAGTTGCACAGGTAAAGCATGCCCTGTCAACGCGAACTGGCCTGCAAAGACAAAGAAAAACCGCCGAGGGAGCTGGCACTCACCTCAGCGGCATAGAGAAGTTCATCGTTGTGCAAGACTATCCGATCTCGCGCGACGTCTCAAGCCCGGCGGGAGGTGCAGCATGAGCACCGCCCTCACACACACAGGACTGCCCGACGGGGTCACACCCTATGATCTGATCGATGTTCTGGAAAAACTGCGACCCCGTCTCGGGCTGCGGGACGAGGACATTGCCTACCTTCGCTGTGCCTTCCGTCTGGTCCGCGCCGAAGATTTCCTGCCCGGCCGAATCTGCGCCTTCTGGGAGCGAGTAGCCGGGCTTGCGGACCGTCTCGGGGTCAACGTGCGCCGGATAACGCGCATTGAGACCCGGCTGGAAGGGTGCGGGCTGATCCAGCGCACAGGCGCCACCAACGGGCGGCGCTTCGGCCGACGGGCCGAAGACGGGCGCATACTTTCGGCTGGCGGGATCAATCTCGCACCGCTGATCGAGCGCGCGGGCGAACTACTCACGCACCTGCGGTGCGTCGCGAATGATACCGAGCGCCTGAAACGGGACCGACAGCGCGCCAACGACCTGATCCGCCAAATTCGTAGCCTCCCTGTGTCGGACGCCCTGGCGGCCGCCCGCGCCATTTTTCCGCGCCTTCGTCCCTCGGAAGTGCAGGACAACGAAAAGCTGGCGGCGATCATTGACGCGGTCGAAGCAATCGTCACCGACTTTCCGGGAGACATTGGTCAGACAGTTGTGACCGCACCGTCGGACACTTCGGTCCGACCTGATACTAACAGGGAAAGGAAAATCAAAACCTGTAGTGCTGCGAATGCAATCAAGTCGCGAGAGCTGCACATCACCCCGGTGCAGGTCCGAGACCTGGCCAGCGTCGAACTGCGAGAGGCGATCGAGCTTTATCAGGAGGCTAACGAAGAGGACAGGACACCGAGTTGGCGCTGCTTCGTGCTGGCCGCAAGGGATCGGGCGATGATGCTAGGGCTCTCGGGGGCCGATTGGGACAACGCACGAGACCGGCTCGGCAAGATCAGGGTTGCTCTCTGTCTGCTCATCGCTGACCGAAACGCTACCCGTGACGACCGGTTTAAGGTTCGCGATACCATCGCTGCGTTCGTCGGCCTCGTTCGAAAGAGCTCCCGCGATCAGGAGGTGCTGCAGACGTTGCTGATCGAATTGATGCATTTCGCCTTTGGCGGAGCTGCGTCATGACTTCGGTGCAAAGAGCAAGGCGACCCCTGTCATACGCTGGCGCTTCTGACCGAGGACCTTGCGAGGAGTGGCAAGCCTCCCCTTCGAACCCCACCAGCGCAGCCGGTGCCCGCGCCAAGGAGCCGCTGAGCGAGACCTTTGTCTTTCGCTGCACGCCGACTGAAAAGGCCGCGCTCCGGGCAAAGGCCGAAGCGGCGGGCTCGTCGGCGGCCGAGCTTCTACGCGAAGCCTTAGGCCTGACCGAGGTGCGTCGCCGGAAGCCGGTTCCGCGCGTCGCGCCCGAGTTGGTGCGGGCGGTCGGGCGGATCGGTGGCAATCTCAACCAGATCGCCCGCTGGCTGAACCGAGCCGCGCAAATCGGCGAGAGCGGACAGATCGATGCCTTTCAGGTCGCCCGCCAACTAGTCGCCATCGAGCGCCAGCTTACCCAGCTACTCGCAGAGAACCGGCGATGCTGATCAAGTTTTTCCCGAACGGCAAAGGCACCGGCTCCGGCCCGGTCCGTTATCTCGTCGCACAAACAGTGCTGGCATACGATGAAAACCGCGATCTGATCCGGGACGCGAATGGCCAGCCGCTGAGCGTCTCGCGCGAGCCGCTACCCGAGGTGCTTCGCGGCGATCCCAACCGCACCGAGGCACTGATCGATGCCTGCCCTCATGTCTGGAGCTACCGCGCCGGGGTCATTGCCTTCACCGCTGAGGACGCCCCGAGCGAAACCGAGCAACGCGAGATCATGGACCACTTCGAGGCACTGGCCTTCGCCGGGCTCGACGCCCACAGCTACGACATGCTCTGGGTGCGCCACAGCCATGAGGGGCGGGTTGAACTGCATTTCTGCACGCCGCGTATGGAGCTGGAGAGCGGCAAGAGCCTAAACATCGCGCCGCCCGGCTATCGGGCCGCTTTCGACAGCTTGCGTGACTTGATGAACAAGACACACGGCTGGGCCGACCCGATGGACGCTGACCATGCGCGGGAAGTCCGCCGGGTCGAAGAGCGTCCGGACCGTGCCCAGGGGCGTGAAGGGCTGCAGGGCTGGATCCTCGATCAGATATCTGTGGGTCTGATCGAGGATCGCACCCAGATGGTCGCCGCATTGACCGAGGCGGGCTACGAGCTTCCGCGTCATGGCAAGGAATACATCACCGTCAGTGACCCGGAGACCGGCGACCGCTGGCGGCTAAAGGGGGAGATTTTCCATGAAGACTGGCAAGCTGGAGCCGACGCGCCTGAGCGAAAGACTGAACGCGGAACTGGACGCGATCCGGCAGGCGTCCGCCGCCTCGATGGCATCTCAATTGGAGAACTTCAGGCAGGATTTGGAGACCATTGCGACCGACGCGCGCGATATAATCGAGAACGATACGCGCAGGATCATTGAGTGGAACGCGCGGGTATTGAGCAATCGCCTGAGCGAGAGTTTGCGCTGGATCACAATCGCACCCTGGGCGATGGCGGCGACCGCAGCCCTATTTCTGGTGACGTCGGTTGTGCTGAGTTGGATCTGGAGCCGGAGATCGGGGCGCGGCTGGAGCGGAAGAGCACACCCATCGGGCAGAGAATCGAACTCGAGGGAATCAGCTACCTGCTTCTGCCGCCGGGGCAGATCGAGCCGACCCATTGCACCATCAACGGCGAGAAGTTGCCCTGTCTCAGGAGGAAGGAACGCTGAATGAACGAGCCACTCACAGCGTTGGAACGCGAATTGCTGAGCTACGTCGAGCAGTTGGTCGCCGCCTCCGAGAGTTCGGCCCTGCAGTTGCGCGACTTGGAGTTGCGCTCGACAGGGCAGATCGGACAGAAACTCGATTGCTTGGTCGACTGCGTGACTCTGCTGCTGAAGTCGCAGGACATGTTGGCCGGTGCGTTGAAGGGGTTGCTGAACGCGTCCGAGAGCTACGCGATGCTGGAGCAACGCTTGGACGAAAGCTTGAGACAAACGAAGGACGCCGAAAGACGATTGAGCGGGAACTGAAGGTTCGATTCGACAACGCCCGCGAGTGGGAACCGTGACGCGCGACACTGGCTGGAACTGAAGCGGTCTGGGCAGCGAAAATATTGATCCCAAGCTCAAGATCGCCCTCAGGCAACCTGGGCAGTCGCTGATCAGATGACCGACCACCAGAACCGATGGGCGGGAAGCGGTCGTTCGCTACGGGAGTGAGCCAACCAAGGCGCGAAGTCGAAGCAGACGTTCATCCGGCTCCACTTCTGGGCATTATTCTGTGTAGCCGCATTTTTGAAACGGGTGCCAAATACCGGCTGCTGCATGGCATCCTTACTCTCATTCGGGCGCAGAGCAGTCTTTCCGACTGCTGCAATTTCCCAATGCTCATACCAATGTTCCAAACCAGACGGAGCAGTAGCTTACGACCGCCCGTCAACTAAGGCCGTTCACGCCAATGGCCAGCTACGCGTACTTCAACCGCGCCGACGTACAACGAGGTTCTTCAAGCCGGGCGCGAGTGACCAAAGGACGAACAACAAAGCCAAGCACAGAATCGTAGCGCTGATAGGGCGGGTGAAGAACACGGTCCAATCCTGCTTCGAATTCGCGAGCGAAGTCAGGAAGTAGCGTTCCGCCAGAGGCCCGAGGATGACGCCGAGAACCAGCGGTGCCGACGGAAATCCGACGCGTTTCATTCCCCAACCAAGTATTCCGAAGGCAAGGCAGACATAGACATCGAAGATATTGTTCCGAACGCCGTACGCACCGATCACACTCAGCACGATGATGAATGCCGCGAGAATTGCAGGCGGTGTGCGCATCAGTGTCGAGAACATCTGCGCAACCCCTATGCCGGCTCCGATCATCAGCACATTGGCGATGATCATGGCGGCAAAGATCGTGTAGACCATCGACGGGTCCATGATGAACAAGAGCGGACCGGGATTGACGCCGTGCAGCATCATCGCCGCGAGCATGATGGCGGTGGCAGCACTGCCCGGAATACCAAGCGTCAGAAGCGGCACCATCGCGGCCCCGGTCGTGGCGTTCTTGGCCGCTTCTGGTGCAGCCAGCCCTTCTTCTACACCCGTGCCAAACTCATCTCCACGCTTTGAAACCTGCTTTTCGACGCCATATGCGATCACCGCGCCTGGTGTTGCTCCCGCACCGGGGATCAAGCCGATCAGGCAGCCGATCCCGGTACCGCGCAGGATCGCGCCCTTGACGTTTAGAATATCACTGAAGCGCGCACCCATCACCTTTCCATCTGTCTTCTTGGGGCGCAGGTCGCGATCAGTGGCCAGAAGGTCGATGACTTCGCCTATGGCGAAGAGGCCGATCATCACGACAACGAAGCGGATGCCACTTTCCATCTCAGCAACCCCGAAACTGAAACGGGCCTGACCGTAGAGCGGGTCAACGCCGACCGTGCCAACGACGATGCCCAGAAGCAGCGATACCATCGTGATTACCGGCTGATCCTTGGCGATGGCGATGACACTGACAAGCCCCAGAAGCGTTGCGGCAAAGAATTCGGGCTGTGAGAATTTAAGGGCGAAACTGGCAAAGGGTGCTGACAGGAAGGCCAGCATCAGCGCACTGACCAACCCGCCCGTGGCCGAGGCGGTAACGGCGATCGTCAGCGCCCGCTTCACCTCGCCCCGCTTCGTCATCGGGTAGCCATCCCAGGTGGCCGGCAGAGACGCAGGGGTTCCGGGAACATTGATCAGGAT
>NZ_JBARVQ010000326.1:0-3205 GCF_049646345.1 Albidovulum sp.
GCCGCGTTGCGGGACAAGGCCAAGGCGCTGGCACCGGACGGGTTCGCGACCAAGCTGATCCTGCCCGCAGATCAGATCCTTTACACCGATGTCGAGGCCCCGGGCCCTGACAATGCCAGCCGCCGCACCCAGATCCGGGCCGCGCTGGAAGGACGGACGCCCTATGCGGTCGATGACCTCGCCTTTGACTGGTCGCATGGCGGGCAGACCGTGCCCGTCGCGGTCGTCGCCCGGATCACTCTGACCGAGGCTGAGGATTTCGCCGAAAGCCACGGCTTCAACCCGGTCGCCTTTGTCGCCATGCCCGATCCCGGCCAGTTCGCAGGCGAGCCGTTCTTTGGTCAGACCGGGACTGCTCATGTGCATCTGCCTGCAGCGACGACACTCACCCGCGATCAGGAGCCTGTGCGCATCGTCGATGCGCCGATCCCCGAGGCTCCCGCAAAGACGCCAACCGACACAAGTCCTGACGCCGCCGAAATGTCCGCCCCCGAAACAGATATGGTCGGTGCTGATGAGGTTGCAGCGGATGACAGCGCTGCCTCTCTGGCCGAGGCGCCGACGGCGCAATCCGGCATCGTCAGTGACGTGATCGTACCGGATATCGAAAACGTCGAGTCTGCCCCGCGCGAGATCGCACCCCCCGTTGCCATGCCCCCGGCACCACACGCTGATGATGATGCATCGCCACACGGGCCAGGGATTACCGACCGGCTCGTACCGGAGGCAGGCGACGACCTGCTCGAAATCGACTATCAGGTCGCCGATTTCAGCGATCCGATGGCCGACGATCTGGCCCGCGACCTTGGCCCCGAACCCGGCGCGGCGGATGCCGAAGCGCCGTTCATCGCGGTCGATGACCTGCCAGACTTCGACGACGTTTCCGACCCGGGCCCTGAAATCGCGACCCCACCCGCCTTCAGTTCGCAGCGAACTGTCCCGGCCACGCCGCCGCGCGACGAAAAACAGGTTCAGCAGGGCCCGGCACGACCGGTCAGTTCCGGCATCACTCAGCCGACCTTGCCGGAGGCTACGGACGGCGACGAAAAGCCACAGGTCCGGCACCACCCGCAGGGCCGCATCCCACCGGGAAAATCACCCATACCCGGAGCCCAGCGTGGCACCGACGCCCAGCTTCGCGCCGAACGTCTGCCCGCCAAGCCCGCAGGAACCGCACAGAAGAACACCGCTTTCCCGTCCGCGACCCAGGAACCGCGCGCCCGGCGAACCCGTCTTGGCCTTGGGCTTCTCCTGGTGGCGCTGCTCGTTCTCTTCATGATCGCTGTGGCGCTCTGGTCGCTTTTCTTCGCCGCCGCGCCCGTAGCAGAAGACGAAACGGTCGTCGCGACGGCCCCCGAAACACCGGCGGCCACACCTGAGACGGCACCGGCCGAAACGGAAGCGCCTATAGCGGAGCCGGTACCGGCCGCCGCCCCCGAGGAACCGGCTGATCCCCCTGCTGCCGAACCGGCATCCCTGGACCCGCCTGCCGCCGGGACGATCTGGTCTGACATATCTGCGGGCACATCCCTGCCAGCAGCTGATGCGACCGCTGCACCGATCATCTCGGATGCCGCGCCACCGGAACTCGATGCCACGGCGACCGCGCCTCTGACGGCACCAACCGCCTCCGCTACCGATGCGGCCCTGCCCCTGCAACCCCTGCCGCCCCCCTTCGGCACCGAGTTCGAGTTTCGGTCCGACGGGCTGATCAAGGCCACCGAGGACGGTGTCGTCACACCCGACGGGATCACCCTGATCGCGGGGCAGCCGCCGGTCATACCGGCCCCCCGACCGGCGGAAATCGCCCCGGCAGAGGCCGAAGCGCCTGTTCTCGACGCTCCTGTAGAAAACGGCACGACGGCCCCCGAAACGGCTCTGCCCGACGACAATGACGCTAGTGCTGCCCCCCCCGCCGAAGACGGACCCGAAACCGCCGTAGCAGCAGCAGCGGGCGAAGATCCCCTGCCGTCCCCGGTCGATCCGGCCCATGCCGCCAGAAAGCCGCGCGCGCGGCCCGCAGCCATCGTGGCCGCCACCGAGGCGCGCGTAGCACGGGAAGCGGCAGAGGCCGAGGCCCTGGCGCAGGCCATCGCCTCGGCCACGCCGCAGGCCGTTGCCACATCGCAGCGCCCGAAAGCCCGGCCAAAGGGCCTCGCCCGCGTCGTTGCAACGCCGCAAGTCGACGATGCGGTCGCAGCCGCCATGGCCAGCAGCATCGCAGCCACGGTCCCGACACCTGCCCCCGCCGCCGCGCCGAACCCGCCTGAAGAGATCGACGAACCCGAACCCGTCGCTGCCACGCCGAACATCCCCACCTCGACCACGGTCGCGAAACAGGCCACCGTCGCCAACGCGATCAACCTGCGCGATGTCAATCTTATCGGCATCTACGGCTCGTCCTCCAGCCGCCGGGCTCTGGTCCGGATGGGGAATGGCCGCTATGTGAAGGTCAAGATCGGCGACCGGCTGGATGGCGGACAGGTCGCGGCCATCGGCGACCGTGAGCTTTCCTATATCAAACGCGGCAAGACCATCGTGCTGAAGATCGAAGGCTGACGCCGCCCCGCCATTCAGAAAAGTTTCCGGAGAACCCCAGCCCGGCCTCCGGACATGGTCCGACACCGACTACATGTCACCTTTCCCTGGTCGAGACACTGGGCAGCAAGGTGGGTATAGGGTGCGCGCTCATTATCAGGATTCCCGTTGCGGTTTTGTAAGGACCACAGCTTCCAAAGAAGGAGGCAGCCATGGCCCGATTTGAACCTACGGATGGGGAACAGGCGTTGATCCAGCCGAACAAGCCGCGCGGCGTGCCTGTGTCGATGATCCTCTGGTTCTGAACGGGATCTTCTGAGATCTGTGAAACGGTTCCCCATCGCACGATCTTCCGTCGCGCTACGGTCTGCACAGGACGATCTGTCACCGGTTGTACCTCTGGGCCAAGCCGGGAGGGCTGAGCAGAAGTGTTTAAGAAGACTGCCCTCCGGGGCAGCTTGCAGTTCATCGAGTGCTTCTGGGCCTCCATCCCGCGCGCAGAAGTGGCTCGGTTTGTCTGAACAGGTTCCGGGCGTTTTCTAAGTGGTTTTCCGCCTTGTTTATGCCGCTGCCGCTTGGGGCGCCGACGGATTGAAGTAAGCCTGATCGGGTGTTTTTCCGTCAAGCGATGAGTGGGGCCTCCGACTGTTGTAGAAGCCCAGGTAGT
>NZ_JBARVQ010000327.1:0-2857 GCF_049646345.1 Albidovulum sp.
TCGGGCGGGGAGCAGCAGCGGGTGGCTTTTTGCCGGGCGCTGGCCAATCAGCCGAAACTGCTGCTGGCCGATGAGCCGACGGGCAACCTTGACCCCACGACCGCCGATCAGGTCTTTGATACCCTCATGGGGCTGGTGCGCGACACCGGGCTGTCGGCGCTGATCGCGACCCACAACATGGAGCTTGCGGCCCGCATGGACCGGGTGCTGCGGCTGGAGGAAGGGCACCTCGTCTGATCCGCCGTCAGAACATGATCGGGATCAAGGTGCGCGGGCCAAAGGGGTGAGAGGATTGGGCGATCCAGATAAGGAGCGCGCCCATGCACCGCATTGCCCTTGCCCTGATACTTGCCGCAGGCCCGGCCGTCGCAGCCCCGGACCTGAACCTCGGCGCCGAGACCTATGCCGGGGCCTGTGCCTCGTGCCATGGGCCGGAGGCGACCGGGGACGGGCCAATGGCCGAGTACCTTGCCATCGACACGCCGGACCTGACCGCGATCAGCGCCCGCAATGGCGGTCAGTTCCCATGGCTGCGCATCGTCCATATCGTCGATGGCCGGACAGGCCTGCGCGGCCATGGCGGCATGATGCCGGTCTTTGGCGCGGTCTTTACCGGTGATACGGCGGTAAAGGATGCCCGTGACGGTACGCCGGTGATCACCTCGGCCAGAGTTCTGGCGGTGGTGGATTATCTGGCGGCGATACAGGCCGAATAATGAGCGATACGGGAGGCAACATGATCAGGACGGTTGTGGCTTTCGGAGCGGTGGGGGCGATGCTGGTCGCCTGCGCACCGGAAAGGCAGGTTTCGGGCCGCGCGCTTTACATGGACTACTGCGCCTCGTGCCATGGGCTTGAGGGGCGCGGCGACGGTCCGGCTGCGGCGGGGCTGGGCAAAGCGCCCGCCGATCTGACCGGGCTTGCCGCCCGCAATGGCGGTGTGTTCCCCAGGGTCCACGTGATGTCGGTGATCGACGGCTATACCAGGCGCGATGATCGTGGGTCGGTGATGCCCGAACTGGGGGCAGCGCTTCAGGAAGGGCCGCTGGTGAGGGTCGATACCGGCAATGGCATCTCCACGCCGACCCCTGTCAACCTCGTCGCGCTCGCCAATTATCTGGAACGGCTGCAGGAATAGGAGCGCGCCCGCGTTTTACAGCAGTTCCACGATCGACTTGCCCAGCCGGAAGGGCGCGGCGAAGGCGACAAGGCAGAGGGCGAGGACCTGAAGCGTCAGGATGGCTGAGCCGGCCTGAAGGACCGCCCATTCATCCCGAAGATGCATGACCTCGTCGATCAGATCGGCATAGGATCCGGCGATGACCTGAAATTCAGCGGCAGTCCCGGCAACGCTTGGGGCCTGACGCAACAGGGCGACAGCGGTATCGGTGCGGTCGTCATGCGGCTCGAAGGCGAGGAATTCGGCAGTGTCGAAACGCGTGATCTCATCCTCCATCCCCTCTGTCGCGTCTCCGAAAAAGAGGTGCAGCCCCTGCAGGGGGGCGGCACGTTCGGTCACGGCGAGGAAGAGCGGCAACTCGCTGTTGCCCGCGGTCGAGGCCGACAGAAAATCCACCTTGTCGCAAAGATCGCGGATCGCGGGCCGGAAGGTCGCGGCCGGATGATCCACCTCGCAATGGGCCAGCCGGAAGCGGGCGGCGTCGCGGTCGAAGGTGCGGGTGGCGCTGTAGGCAATGTCGATCTGACGCGACAGGCGCGAACTGTCCTCGGCATAAACCCCGGCGACAACGGCGGTCAGCGCCCCGATGCCGCCAAGGCAGATCCAGACCAGATCGGCGATCTTCCAGGCCCGCTGCGGGACATGGCTGCGAAAGAGGAAAGCGGTCAGGGCAGCGCCCACAAGAAAGCAGAGCAGGATCAGGGGCAACTGATGGTCGTTGATGAATCCCATCGCTCAGGGCCTCTCATGGCTGTCGGATCACAACATGCCTACCGCATCCCCGCCACCCGCGTACAGGGCCGCAGGCGGCGAGGGCGCCTGCGTCGGTCCGGCGTCGGCAAAACGTATGGCAGGGACGCCCGGCCGTTCAGCATCGGTTAACCATGTCCGGGCGAGGGTGAGTGCCATGTCCCGCTACCTTCGTCCCCACACTCCCGGCGCAACCATCTTCTTCACCGTCGCGCTTGCCGCGCGCGGAGCGGATCTGCTGGTGCGCGAGATCGGGCAGCTTCGTGAGGCCGTAGCGGCGATACGGGCGGAGCGGCCGTTCCGGATCGAAGCATGGGTCGTGATGCCGGACCATCTGCATTGCGTGTGGACCCTGCCGGAGGCAGACCGCGATTTCCCGACGCGGTGGCGTCTGATCAAGAGCCGGTTCTCGCGCGGATTGCCAAAGGGGCCGCTACGGCCAAGCCACGAGGCGCGGCGGGAGCGGGGGATATGGCAGCGTAGGTATTGGGAGCATCACATCCGGGATGAGGAGGATTATGCTGCCCATGTCCGCTATTGCCACGTGAACCCGGTGAAGCACGGATTCGTCGAACGGCCCGAGGATTGGCCGTATTCGTCCATTCACCGGGAGATCGCGTTTGGACGTTGGTAGGGTGCGTGATTTCACGCACCGATATTGGCCGGGTCGGATGGGGGATTGGTTTGAGGCAATGGTGCGTGCGAGCACGCACCCTACGGCTTGCTACGGCTTGCTCTCTATTTCGAACGCTTGCGGTGAGAGGTGGCTCGGTTTGTCTGAACAGGTTCCGGGCGTTTCGTAAGTGGTTTTCCGCCTTGTTTATGCCGCTGCCGCTTGGGGCGCCGACGGATTGAAGTAAGCCTGATCGGGTGTTTTTCCGTCAAGCGATGAGTGGGGCCTCCGACTGTTGTAGAAGCCCAGGTAGT
>NZ_JBARVQ010000328.1:0-3484 GCF_049646345.1 Albidovulum sp.
AAAACAGCCCGTGAGCTGCTTTTCGGAACCGCCGGAACAGACAATCTTCCTGTTTGACGGACACGAATTGATAGATGCGACGGGTTCGGCGCGGGCGCTGCTGGACAATGTCCCGGGACCAGGTTCCGATTGGAGCCGCCTTGCTGGCTATCTTTCCACCCGTATCCACGATTTTGAAGAGCTGATGGCGGAGCTGCCCGCGCGCCGCTCTGTCGAGGCATGGGGCAAGGATGGACGCAATATCCGTCTGAAGGCGGAATGTCTGGGCGAACGGGCGCGCCTAACCATCACCGATCTTGCCGCCGAAGGGCAGGCAATTCTGGTCGACGCATTAAGCCACCGCGCCCAGGATGAGGAACTCATCTCACTCAGGGAAACGCTGGAGGCGGCACCGGTACTGATCTGGCGTCAGGACGAGGCAGGCGTGGTCGTCTGGGCCAACAGCGCTTATCTGGACCGCGCCGCGAAGCAAACGGATATCGATCGGGACGAAATGACCTGGCCGATCCCGGTCCTGTTCAGCGGCCGCACCCTGGACGGTACGGCATCGCGCAGGCAGATGTTACCGAAGACCGAAGGCGCGCCGGAGCGCTGGTACGAATGCCACAGCTATCCGACTGGCACCGAAAGCCTGAACTTCGCCCTGCCCGCGGATGCGACCGTCAAGGCAGAAACCGCCTTGCGGGAATTCATTCAGACGCTGACAAAGACCTTCGCGCAACTGCCGATTGGGCTCGCGATCTTTGACAGCCACCGCCAGCTTGCCCTGTTCAATCCCGCGCTGGTCGATCTTACCTCGGTCGGGGCGGATTTCCTGTCGGCGCGGCCCACTCTCTTTTCCTTCCTCGACCGCCTGCGTGAAGCGCGGGTCATTCCCGAACCGAAGGATTACCGAAGCTGGCGGGCCGAGATGGCTGCACTGGAAAAGGCGGCGGCGTCAGGTCACTATGAGGAAACCTGGACCCTGCCCACCGGCCACACTTATCGGGTGACCGGGCGACCGCATCCCGACGGGGCCGTTGCCTTCCTGTTCGAAGATATCAGCGCCGAAATTACGCTGACGCGGCATTTCCGGTCGGAAATCGAGCTCGGTCAGGCAGTGGTCAACACGCTGAGCGAAGCCATTGCGGTGTTTTCGCCGGCCGGAGAGCTGATCATGTCAAATGACGCCTATGACCAGCTTTGGGGCGTGGAAACCGGCGTCACTCTTGGCACGATCACCATCACCGATTCCATCCGGCTCTGGCAGGGTGCAACGGAACCCTCGCCGGTCTGGGGGGATGTGCGTGATTTCGTATCGGTCATGGACGAGCGCGCGGAATGGGATGCGGAAGTATCGCTGGTCACCGGCGAACAGCTTCTGTGCCGGATCGCCCCCCTGACCGGTGGCGCGACGCTGGTTGGGTTTGACAAATCACCGGCCCCGCCACCGCTGGGCCGCCCCGGCCGAAACAGCGGTGCGGGCAAAAGGGCACCTGCAAGCGCCTGATTTCAGCCATTCAGCTTGCGGGCCGCCATCCGGGCGCTAAAAGTCGGGGCATGAGTGACACCAAGCCGCCTGAACATCAGATCAGCATCACCCTGACGGGCGCGGAGGCGACCGCGCGTCTTGCCATGAGGCTCGCGCCGCATCTGCGTCAGGGCGACGTGGTTCTGATCGAAGGTCCGATCGGTGCCGGAAAGTCACATTTCTGCAGAAGCCTGATCCAGCACCGGCTGGCCGAAGAAGGCCGGTCCGAGGATGTACCATCGCCGACCTATACGCTCGTCCAGGTCTATGAGCTTGAGGCGGTGGAGATCTGGCATGCCGACCTTTATCGCCTGACGACGCCGGACGAAGTGTTCGAGCTTGGCCTCGACGAGGCGTTCGAACAGGCGATCTGCCTTGTGGAATGGCCTGACCGTCTGGGTGACACGGCACCCGCCGACGCGCTGATACTGCGGCTCATCCCCGGGGAGGATGTCGGGATGCGCACTGCCCTCCTGTCAGCACATTCGGCTCGCTGGGACCGGGTGATCGCCGATCTGGCGGCGTCCGGTCAGGGCCGCGCATGACCATGCGCGCGGAACAGGAAGACCGATTTCTGGCCCATTCTGGCTGGGCAGGGGCGGTCCGCACTCCGCTTGCGGGCGACGCATCCGCCCGCCGCTATCAGCGCCTTTTCAAAGGCGCAGAACGCGCTGTCCTGATGGACGCCCCGCCCGATCGTGGGGAGGATACCGGCCGCTTTTCCCGGATGGCATTCTGGCTGCGGGATCGGAGCTATTCCGCACCCGACATTCTGGCCGAGGATCGCGCATCGGGCTTCCTGCTGCTTGAAGACCTTGGCGAAGATCTTTTCGCACGGCTGATTAGTGCCAATCCTGCGGCCGAACAGGACCTTTATACCGCGGCAGTGGACTTTCTGATCGATCTGCACCGTTATCCCGCCGCCGAATTCGTGGCGCCACTGGACGGTCCGGCGCTTGCCGATCTGGTGGAACTTACACCGAAATGGTATCTGCCGGGCGTGGGTGAGGCACCCAATGATCAGGCGGGAAACCTGCCGCGCCTTGTGTCCGACCTCTGCGCCCGGATCGCCGGGCAGGGCCCCGTCACCGGCCTGCGCGACTTTCACGCCGAAAACCTGATCTGGCTGCCGGACCGGACGGGCATCGCCCAGGTTGGGCTGCTGGATTTTCAGGACGCCGTCGCGACCCATCCGGCCTATGACCTCGTATCGCTGCTACAGGATGCGCGGCGCGACGTCCCTCTGGCACTCGAACGCGCGATGGTTGATCGCTATCTGACAACGACCGGCCTCGGTGCCGAGGCGTTCGGCTTTGCCTATGCGCTGCTCGGCGCCCAGCGCGCCCTGCGCATCATTGGCGTGTTCGCCCGCCTGACGCTGCATTTCGGCAAACCGCATTACCTGGGCTATATGCCCCGCGTCTGGGGTTATCTGCTGCGCAACCTTGCACATCCGGGCCTCGCAGCGCTCAATGACGCAGTGCGCGCGGGCTTACCCGAGCCAGTGCCAGAACGCATGCAAAGGATGATGGATCAATGCGGCCAGTACCCGACGCCCTGATGCTCTTTGCCGCCGGTCTGGGAACCCGCATGGGGGGCCTGACCGCCGACCGGCCCAAGCCACTGATCGAGGTGGCGGGGCGCGCGCTGATAGACCATGCGCTGGCGCTTGTGGGCGGGGCGCAGATCGGGCGTGTCGTCGTCAACCTGCACTATCTTCCGGACCAGATCCGCGCGCATCTGGCCAACCGGCAGGAAATCACGTTTTCCGACGAAACAGACACTGTTCTGGAAACCGGCGGCGGCCTGAAACAGGCGCTGCCGAGCCTTGGGCCGGACCCGGTATTCACGCTGAACACCGATGCGGTCTGGACCGGTGCCAATGGTCTGACGGAGCTCCGCACCGCCTGGAACCCTGCAGAAATGGACGGCCTGCTGCTGCTGGTGCCGAAAGCCACCGCGACCGGTCATGTC
>NZ_JBARVQ010000329.1:0-8636 GCF_049646345.1 Albidovulum sp.
GTGCACACCCATCCCGCGCGCCATCGATGCGAAATGCCTATAGCCCTGCATCTGCGCCTCGGTATTGGCCAGTCGGATGCCGCCGTCACCATGGTGGTAATTAATCGGGTAGTCGGGGTCTTCGGCCAGTTCCTTGTAAAGCCGGATCGAATGGCTTTTCAGGCCGACCATCGTCTGGTTCATGCCGAAATTCGTGACCTGAGCGGCGGAATGCCAGGTTGTTCCGCTCGTCAGTTCATTGCGCTCGACCAGAACCACATCGGTCCAGCCTTCCTGCGTCAGATGGTAGAGCGTCGAACATCCGGCGATGCCGCCGCCGATCACAACAACGCGGGTCTGGGTCTTCATCTCGGGCGCTCCGTACACTCATGGGGTTCCATTGAGTTGCGGCATGTCCGGCAATCGGGTCAACGGGACAGTGACAAATTCCGAATTTCCTTCGACAGTCGTAGATGTTTCGAAACTGTGCTTTCGGGCTTGCCAGCCAGCAAAAGCGCGCGCGCTACTGGGCGCGTTGCAGGGAGGAAGCGATGACAGGGGCATCAAACGGCAGACGGGCGGGTGGCCGGGCAGAACGGGTGGCGAAACGCGCCGCCCCGCCAGAGGTCAACCCCTGCCCGCCGGGTCAGATCGGCGGGGCCTACAAACCGCTGCGCGAGGCTGAGATAAGCGCGATCTATGAGACCGCGCTGAGGCTGCTGGCCGAACTTGGCATGGGCGAAGTGCCGGGCGGTCTTGCGAAGCTGTTTCTGGCCCATGGCGCAGAGCGGTCCGGCGCGCGCATCCTTTTCCCGCGTGCGATGGTCGAGAACTGCATCCGTATCGCGGCAAAGGACTTTACCTTTCACGGCCGCGATCCGGCGCGGTCGATCCATGTCGGTGGCGAGAGGGTGCATTTCGGCACCGGCGGCGCTGCGGTGCAGACGCTGGACCTTGATAGCGGATGCTATCGCCCCTCCACCTTGCGCGATCTTTATGATTTCACCCGGTTGCAAGACACGCTGACCAATGTCAGCTGGTTCACCCGCTGCTGTGTCGCGACCGATGTGCCGGACAATTTCGATCTGGACGTCAACACGGTCTTCGCGCTGCTGAAAGGCACGACGAAACCTGTCGCGACCTCGTTCATGCTGGCCGAACATGTCGGCCCGATCCTGCGCATGGTTGACATGGCCCTTGGGGAAGAGGGGGCGTTCCGCCGCGCGCCGTTTCTGAAGGCGCATATCAGCCCGGTGATTTCACCGATGCGGTTCGGGGAAGATGCGGTGGATGTGACCTTCGCCGCCATCGGGGAAGGGCTGCCGCTGTCCTGCATCACGGCGGCGCAATCCGGGGCGACCGCGCCCGCGACGCTTGCCGGGTTCCTCGCGCAATCGCTGGCCGAAACTTTGGCCAGCCTGCTGATGGTCAATGTGATCAGGCCCGGCCATCCCATGGTGTTCTCCAACTGGCCCTTCGTTGTCGATCTGCGCACCGGGTCCTTCACCGGCGGCGGCGCCGAGATTGCCGTGATGAATGCCGCCTCGGCACAGATATCAAACTGGCTCGGCCTGCCATCGGGTGTGGCCGCTTCGATGACGGACGCCAAGGCCATCGATGCGCAGGCCGGTATGGAAAAGGCGCTGACCTCGCTTGCCGCCGGGCTGGCGGGGGGCAATCTGATCTATGAAAGCTCGGGCATGATGGCCTCGCTTCTCGGCGCGTCGTTCGAGGCGTTCATTCTGGATGATGAAATGCATTCGATGATCTACCGCACCCTGCGCGGGGTGGAGGTGAACGAAGATACGCTCGGCTTTGATGCGATCTGCGAGGCGGTTCTGGGCGAGGGGCATTTTCTGGGTGGGGCGCATACGCTGGCGGCGATGCAGCGCGACTATTTCTACCCGCGCTACGCCGACCGCGACGCGCCGATCACCTGGACCGAGAAGGGCCAGAGTGATGCCTGGGCGCGGGCGCGTCTGGCGGCGCGGTCGGTTCTGGACAACCATCATCCAACCTATCTGTCACCCGAGGCCGAAGCGCGCATCAGGGCCGAATACAACATCCTTCTGGACGTGTGAGTTATTCGGTCAGGACGCTCAGGGCCCCTTCCAGCCAGGGCATCGCGGCGATACCCGGCTCGACCACCGCGGTCTTCAGGATCTCCCGCATCTTGGAACAGAGCACGCCCGAAATCTCATCATTCCAGTCGGTCCGGTGATAAAGTGCGATCGTGCGGGTGAATGCCGCGAAGGGGAGGGGGTGAATATCCACCTGCCCAAGGAAACGGCGCGCCTGCAAGACGCCAAGGGGCGTGGTTATGGCCCAGCCCGCACCGCTGGCGACGATGCCGAACATCGCCTGATTGCTGTCGATCTCGATCCGGCTTGGCGGTTCCAGCCGCCGCCGCCTGAGATGGGCCGAAATCTGCCGCCCGACCAGTTGCCGCTGGTCATAGTGCACCAAAGGCAGATTGCCGAGTTCGGTAATGTCCTGTGGCGCGCTGGGCAGATAGCCGCGTGGCAGAACAATGACGAAGGGATCGCGCAGAAGCGGCCATTCCACCAGCCCGGCGGGCAGTTCCGGCGGCCGGGCTGCGATGCCGATTTCGTTTTCGCGGGACAAAAGGTCCTCGATTATGACGTGGCTCGACTCGGTTATGATCGACATGTCGCAGGACGGCAGAAGCCGGGCGAGCGACACGGCGAGACTCGGGATCACCTCACCGTTGAAATCGTCGATATAGCCAATGCGAAGGGTCCGAAGGCGCCCGAGATCCTTCAGTGAGACTTCGGCGGCCCCCTGCCGCAGATGCTGAAGCGCCTGACGCACATGCAGCAGGTATCCGCGCCCGGCTTCGGTCAGTTCCAGCGGGCGGCGGTTGCGGTCGACCAGCACCTCGCTCAAGGCCTCTTCAAGGTTCTTCAACTGCTGCGAGGCAGCAGGTGCGCTCATGCTCAAACGCCGTGCGGTATCGTGCAACGAACCTGTGCGGGCAAGTTCGTCGAACACTTCAAGACCGCGCAGCGAGACGGGTTTGTTCAATGTGGCGTCCATGTTGGCGATATCTTTGCGATCCGCATTGTCTTGTAAAGACAAATGGCGCGGGTGCGGGTCAGTTCCGTATCGGAGTGTCGGAGTTTTCTGCCATTGCCAGGTTGACCACCGACCTTGCGGGTGCTGTCAGGTCAGTAGGGGCAGGGTCGTCATGTGTGCGGGGTCGGGGCGGTCAGAGCCAGGTTGGACGACATGGTATGAGAGCGCGAAAACGCAAGCGCGGTTCCTGATGTGGGGTCAGGGAATGGCAATGTTAACATGCGGTTTTGCGATCCTGCATGCTACTAAAGTCGTAGTAGATGTGCCGCTTGCCGGGTGTGGATTTACGTGCAACACTCCGCCGCGTGGGGAAAGGGACGTATTGGCGATCCGGCGCGTACGTCATGGTGGTGTAAGCGTGTGTTTGGTTGTGGCAACGGATCGTCGCCAATGGGAGGTGCTATGATGGCATCCACGTCCGAAGCCGCGCATTCCGCGCCCGTGAAATCCGCACTCGTCGTTGACGATCATCCACTCTATTGCGACGCGCTCGCCTCGATGATGGAAAGCGTTTTCCACATCAGAAAGGTACGGAAGGCCGCCTCTCTGGAAGAGGCGATGGAGGTTCTGCGGGACCGGTTTTCGCCCGATATCGTGATGCTGGATCTCAATCTGCCAGACGTCTCGGGGTTGAGCGGCTTCATGAAGATCAAGGACAGGGCGCAGGATGTGCCGGTCGTGGTGATCTCGGCCATCACCTCGGCGGATGTGGTCCAGTCGGTGATGGCGGCGGGGGCTGCCGGGTTCATTCCGAAGGATCTCGGCCGCGACCGGCTCAAGGCCGCGATGCTCGACATATCCGACGGCAAGGCGTTTGTGCCGCCGGGCTATTCCGAAAAGGCCCCGCGCCAACCGGAAGATACGTCCATCACCGATATCTCGCGGCGGATCGCCGCCCTGTCGCAGCAGCAGGGGCGTATCCTTGCGCTGATCTGCAAGGGCAAGCCGAACAAGCTGATCGCCTATGAGATGGATCTCGCCGAAGCCACGGTGAAGGCGCATATCACCACGCTTTTGCGCAGGCTTGGGGTGCGCAACCGCACGCAGGCGGCCCTTCTGGTGCGTGAGGTGTCGATACGTCACAACCTGCAATAGCGCAGCAGCGACAAGTGGGCGAAGAGGGGAGGCTTCGGCTGCGATGAATGTCATACGGGATATTCCGGCGAGCGGCGCCGAGGCGGTGACCGTTGCCGTGTCACGCGCTCGGGATGCCGAAACGGCGGTTGCCGAGATCGCCGGGGCCCTTGCCCCGACGGATCCGGGCTTTGTCCTGCTCTTCGTGCCGAACGGGCTTGACCGCGCGGCCCTTACCCGCGCCCTTGCCGCGACGCCCCCGGCGGCGGCGGTCTTTGGCTGCACGACGGCGGGTCAGATCACGCCCGAGGGCTATGAAAATGACGCGCTGGTCGCGATGGCTTTCCGGCGCGCGCATTTTCGCGTCGCCTCGACCCTCATCACCCCCCTGACGCCGGTTCGTATCGAGGATGTCGTTCGCCAGACCGAAGCGCTGAGAGCCCACCTGCCGACCACACCGGGCCGCCGCAGACTGGCATTGGTCTTCGCTGATGGTCTTTCAAAGCAAGAGGATGTGCTGGTCGCAGCACTGGAGGCCGGATTGCAGGATATTCCGGTTTTTGGTGGCTCTGCTGGGGATGGGCTGAAGTTCACCGAGACATTCGTGCTGCACGGAGGAGAGCTGCATGGAAATGCGGCGGTTCTGGTGTTGATCGAAACCGATCTTGCGTTCCGGGGCATCGGCTTCGATCACTTTCAGCCGACCCCGAACCGCATGGTCGTGACCCGCGCGGTCCCCGAGGAACGCCTGGTTCTGGAAATCAACGGCGCCCCTGCCGCGCAGGAATATGCCCGCCTTGTGGGCGTGCCGACCGATGCGCTGTCGCCGCTGGTCTTTGCCGAAAACCCGGTTCTGGTACGCAATGGGTCCGCCTATCACGTCCGCGCCATTCAGGGCATCGCCGAAGGCGGCGGGCTCACATTTCTGTCGGCGATCGATGATGGTCTGTTGCTGACGCTCGGGCGCGGCAAAGAGATCGTGCGGACGCTCGATGCCGGTCTCTCGGTCTGCGATGAGACCGGTGCGCGGCCTGAATTGATCCTCGGCTTCGATTGCTGCCTGCGCAAGCTGGAGATTGAACACAAAGGGCTGGGCGGGGCTGCGTCGGAACGGTTCAAGTCGCATAAAGTCGTGGGCTTCAACACCTATGGCGAGCAGCATCTGGGCGTGCATGTGAACCAGACCTTCGTGGGCATCGCCTTTTTCGGGCCGAAGGAAGGGCCGACGCTGTGATCGACCCGAAAGACCCGCCCGACATCCAGATCGCCAAACAGGCCAGGATCATAGATGCGCTGATCCAGCGGGCCGAACGCGGGCACGGCGTGGGCCGGTCGGCCTATTCGATGTTCCAGTCGGCCATCGCGCTGCAGGCCGAGGTCTGGGAAAAGACCCGCGATCTGGAAGAGGCGCTGGATACGCTGGGCCGGGCCAGTTCGGAACTGGAACTGGCCTACCGGTCGCAGGAGCGGATGCAGAAATCCCTGTCCGACGCGATGTCGGCGGTCGAGGGTGGGTTCGCTTTGTTCACCGATGACCGTTTGCAGATCTGCAACGACTATTTTCGCGGCCTTCTGCCCGATGTGGAACCGCTGATCCTTCCCGGGCTGGCCTTCGACGATTATCTGGGGGCGGTGGCGGCCAGCACCTACCTGCGCAAACGCGGCACCGAGGCCATTGGCCGCGCGCCCGGCGTAGGATCGAAACCGCGCGATCGGCGCTTTTCCAACCATGTTCTGGCCCTGAAGAACGACCGCTGGTTCCAGATATCCTACCGCCAGACCGGATCGGGCAATATCGCCGTCCTGCAGACCGAGATTACCGATGTCGTCCGCCAGAACCGGCGCGAGAAGAACCGCCTGATCGACCGGCAGGCGCATATGCTGCAGGCGGCCTTCGATCACATGCCGCTTGGGATCTGCACCTTCTCGGGCGAGGGCGAGCTGATGCTGCGCAATGAGCGGTTCGGTGAGTTTCTGGGCGTGCCGCTGTCGCTTCTGAAAAAGGGCACCGGCTTTCGGCGCATCATCGAACATATCGGTCGTTTTGAGGTTCTCAAGCAGGAAAGCGACGGCGGGGGGCCTGCATCGTGGTTCAAGACCGTGATGCGCGGCGGGGTCGTGCAGGAACGCTTTCGCAGGCCGGACGGTGTCAGTCTGGATGTGCAGATCCATGCCCTGCCCGATGACGGGATCATCGTTGCCGTCACCGACGTCACCGCCGAAAGCGAAGCGGCCGAGGAACGGTTGCGGATCAACCAGCTTCTGGAACGGCGGGTCGAGGAACGCACTGCCGAACTGACCGAGGCGAACCGGCAGTTGCAGCACCGGGCAGCGGAACAGGCGCGGGTCGAGGAAGCCTTGCGTCTGGCCAAGGAGGCGGCCGAGGATGCCCACCGCTCAAAGACCCGGTTCCTGGCGGCGGCCAGCCATGACCTGTTGCAGCCGATCAATGCGGCGAAGCTTTACATTTCCACATTGCGCGAAACGCTCGGGCCGCGCCGGGCGCGTGACATGGTTGACCGTCTGGGGCGGTCCTTTGCCTCGATCGAGTCGCTGTTGCATGCGCTGCTGGACATCTCGCGGCTCGACAGTGCCGGGCCCGAATTCAGCGTGACCTCCTTCTCGCTCGGACCGATGCTGCAATCTCTGTCCGAGGATCTTGCGCCCCTTGCGGTCGAAAAGGGTATCGGGTTGACGGTATTGCCCTCTACCCAATGGGTGACTTCGGATCAGCGCTATCTTTTGCGCTCGATCCAGAACCTTGTGGTCAATGCGATCCAATATACCGATCACGGCCGGGTGCTGGTCGGATGCCGCCCTGCCCAGGATCAGATGCGGATCGAGGTCTGGGATACCGGGATCGGCATTTCCCCGGATGATCTCGACCGCATCTTCAACGAATTCACCCGCGTCAGCCAGACCCGCTCGGCCACCCGCATGGGGCTGGGCCTTTCGATCGTCGAACGGGCCTGCCGCCATCTGGGTCATACCGTTGACGTCCGCTCAAATCCGGGGCGGGGCTCGGTCTTTTCTGTCACCCTGCCGCGGGCAGAGGCCGAACTGGTCGCCCGGACCGATCTGCCCAGTGTCGAACTCGCGCCGGATGGGGCGCTCGACCTGATCGTGATGGTGGTCGAGAACGATGTGGAGGTGCTTCACGCAATGACCACAAAACTCGACAGTTGGGGGGCAAGCGTGCTGGCCGCCGGGTCGACGGATGAGGCGCTGGCCCTGATGGACGAAATTGGTGCGGCACCCGATATCGTTCTGGCCGACTACCATCTGGACGGGCGCGATACGGGCGTGGAGGCGATCCGAGCGCTGCGGGGCAGGGCGGGCGGGGATATCCCGGCGATTGTCATCACCGCCGACCGGTCCGATATGCTGACCCGGCTTGGCGCCGAGATGGGGTTTTCGGTGCTGACAAAGCCGGTGCAATTGTCGCGCCTGCGGGCGTTGATGAACTGGAAAACCCGCCGGTCGGCCGCCTGACCGCGACCAAGGTCGGCACTGACAGCGGATTTGGCGGCGCTAGGCTGGGCATATCCGGGAGGGTTCCGATGCGGTTGCCGAAGATTGCCTGTCTGATCGCGCTGGGGCTGTTCGTGCCGTTGCCGGGGGCCGCGCAGGACATGGCAGCCCGGCTTAACGATTATCCGACCGAAGCGCGGGCGGATTATGTCTTTGCCTGCATGGCCACCAATGGTCAGGACCGGATCACGCTTTCCAGATGCGCCTGCTCGATCGACGTGATCGCCTCGATCCTGCCCTATGACGCCTATGTCGAGGCCGAAACGGTCCTGATGCTACAACAGGGCAGTGGCGAGCAATTGTCGATGTTCAAGACGATGACAATTGCCAATGACGCGGTCGCCCGGCTGCGGCGGGCGCAGGCCGAGGCCGAGATTCTGTGTTTCTGAACGCAATGGTGCTCTTCTGTCACGCAGACCGGTCCCGGTCGTTATGCGGATTCTTACCCACCCTCAACCAGCGCCGCGACGAGGATCGGTCCCGTGGCCACACCGGTGGGTGAGCCACCTTGGGGTTCAAGCGTTACAGCCAGAGTTGCGCCGGGCGGAAGTGCTGCAAGCGGAATGGTCAGATCGCCCTCGCGCACAAGGCCGATGGAAATCGCAGCCTCGCCCGCAGGGATCAGCCACAGCTCGTAATCCTGGCCCGCTGCCGCCGGTGGTCCGTCACTGCGATTGACAGTCAGCGCGCCCGCTTCCGGATCGTAGCGGGCGGCGATGACAAGAGGCTGGTCTTCTCCGGTCAGTGTGGCGGTGACCGTTACGGGTGGCTGCGTCAGGGGCAGGACCGCCACAAGGGTGAGCGCGGCCAGCGCAGCCCCGGCCAGTCCCCCCCAGAGCCACCCGGCGCGATGCGGACGTTCCGGTTTCGGGAACAGCCGCGCTTCAATTCGGTTCAGCATGTCCGGCGGTGGCGCGGCCTTTTCATAGCCCTCGTTCAAAGGGGCCAGCTTTTCC
>NZ_JBARVQ010000330.1:0-5559 GCF_049646345.1 Albidovulum sp.
GTACTGCACCGGGCGGCCGACCGGCGGGCCGATCTCCAGAAGTTTGATGAAGATGTCGATGCCCGGGAATTCCGTCGCCGCCCGATCGCGCAACTCGGCGCGCAATGCGTTGCGCGCCTCGACCGAGGGGGTCTGGATCACGATCTGCCCGGTATTCGGGCCGGGCGTCGGCACGTCATAGGCCAGAAGGAAACGCGGCGCGCCGCGTCCGACATAGGAGGACCAGAAGAGAACGCGCTCATCGCCGTCCAGATAGACCTCCATCCGGTCCATCTGGGCCGCGGTTTCAGTGATCGATGCGTTCTGCGGCAAAGCGAAATCGAGGATCAGTTCGGGCCGGTCGGAATTGGGGAAGAACTGCTGTTCGACAAAGCGCATGCCGAAGACCGAAAAGGCGAAGGTCGCCACGGTCAGGCCGATGGTCAGCCAGCGATGCCCCATCGCCCAGCTAAGGAGCACATGGAACATCTTCCGCGCCCGGCCCGGCTCGCCTGAATGATGGGCCATCTTCGCGGGCAGGAAGGTCACCCCCAGCAGCGGCGCGAAAAGGACGGCGACGATCCATGAGACCAGAAGCGAGACGGCGATGACGACGAAAAGCGAGAAGGTGAACTCCCCCGCCGCCGAATTGTTCAGCCCGATGGGGATGAACCCCGCGACCGTCACCAATGTGCCCGACAGCATCGGGAAGGCGATGGAGGTCCAGGCATAAGAGGCGGATTTCGTCAGGCTCTCACCCTTTTCCAGCCGCGAGATCATCGTCTCGATCGCGATCATCGCGTCATCGACCAACAGCCCAAGCGCGATGATCAAGGCGCCAAGCGAGATGCGCTGAAGCGTGAAGCCGAGATAGTGCATGATCACGAAGGTGATGGCGAGAACGAGGGGGATCGTCAGCGTCACCACGAACCCGGCGCGAAAGCCCAGCGAGATGAAGCTGACGGCCAGAACGATCAGCACCGCCTCAAGCAATGCCTTAAGGAAGTGGCCGACCGCGTCGTCCACCACATGCGGCTGGTCTGCAACCTGATGGATCTCGATCCCGATGGGCAGGTCGGCCAGGGCCTTCGTCATCACGGTGTTCAGCTCGACGCCGAAATCGATGATGTTGGCACCTTTTTTCATGCCGACGGCCAGCCCCACCGCCTCTTGCCCGCGATAGCGGAACAGTTCCGATGGCGGATCCTGATAGGCGCGGCGGATATCGGCGACATCGGTCAGCCGGAAGAAGCGGTCACCAACGCGCAGGTTGATATCCTCAAGGCTTTCAGTGCCGGAAAACTGGCCGCCAATGCGAACCAGAACACGCTCCGGCCCGGCATCGATCACGCCCGAGGGCAGAATGGCGTTCTGGGCGGCCAAAGTCGCCTGTACCGCCTGCTGGTTAAGGCCAAGGGCCGCAAGCCGTTCGGTCGAGAACTCCAGATAGATGACCTCATCCCGTGTGCCGTAGATATCGACCTTGCCGGCATCGGGCAAAGCCTGCACCGCGCGACGGACCCGTTCGACATGGTCGCGCACCTCTCGCGGGCTGAAGCCGTCCGAGGTGAAGGCATAGAGATTGCCGAAGACATCGCCGAAATTGTCGTTGAACTGCATGCCTGCGAATTCGGCAGGGAAATCGGGCCGGATATCGGCCATCATATTGCGCACCCTTTGCCAGATACGCGGCAATTCGCGGGCCTTGGTCGTGGGCAGCAATTCCAGATAGACGATGGACTGGCCGGGCCGGGTGAGCGAGCGAGTAAAATCCAGCTCATCAAGGTCTTCGAGTTTCTTTTCGATCCGGTCGGTGACCTGGGTCAGTGTTTCCTGCACATCCGCGCCGGGCAGGGCGGCGGCGATGATCATGGTCTTGATGGCGAAATCGGGGTCTTCCTCGCGGCCGATCTCGAAATAGGCCATGATACCCGCAACCAGCGAGACGATCATCAGGAACCAGACGAAGGAGCGGTGGTTGAGCGCCCAGTCGGAAAGGTTGAAACGGTTCATTCTGCCATCCTCGGGCCGACTTTCTGCCCTTCCGTCAGCGAGTGCACGCCTTTGACGACGACCTCGCTTCCTGCTTCCAAACCGTCGGCCACCAGCACGAATTCTGCTATGGTCATGCCGATTGTCACAGGCACCTGCCGCACCGTGTCATCGTCACGGTCGACCACCCAGACCGACGAGGCTCGGCCGGATTCAAGCAGGGCGGTGGCAGGCAGGACGACACCCGCATCCGGCCCGGCAGCAGGGGATACGCGTGTCAACGCACCCAGCCGGAAGGTTTCGGGCGGCGCGTCGAGGACCAGATGCAGCCGCCGCGTCCGGGTGGTTCGTTCCGCGACCGGGTCGATCCGATCCAGCCGCGCATGGGCCCGCAGATCGGGATTGGCAACCAGTTCGGCGACGAAAGCCGTGCCCGGTTCCATCGCCGCGACATCCCGCTCGGCCAGATCAATGACGATTTCGCGCGCATCGGTCGCGGCAAGGGTAAGGACCGGCTGCCCGGCAGAAAGGGTCGTGCCCTGTTCGGCGTGGACGGCTGTCACCACGCCGGATTGGGGGGCAGTCAGGGTGGCGAGGCCCAGAATGTCGGCCGCGCGGGTGCGGATCGCTTCGGCCTGTTCCAGTTGCGATGTGGCCGCGACAAGGGCGCGTTCGGCATCTTCCAGCCGGGTTTCGCTGCCCACCCCGCGCTGGGCGAGTTTCTGCGCCCGGTCCCGCGCATCGGTGGCAGAGCGCAACTGCGCAGTTGCAACGACAACGCCTGCTTCGGCGGCCCTTAGCCCGGTATCGAGGTTTTCGGGATCGAGGCGTGCCAGCAATTCACCTGACCGGACGATATCGCCGGCCGAGACCGGCCGTTCGGCTATGGTCCCCGGAAGCGGAAAGCCAAGATCGGTCTGAATGCCCGCGACGACGGTTCCGACGTAACTAACCGGCAGGGCGGTTTCCTGACGGACAATGACAGAGACGACCGGGCGCGGTGCGGCTGTGGCCTCTGTCGTCGGTGTTTCGGCTGCGGCGGGAAGCGCCAGTGACAGTACCATAAGGATGAAGAGCGGTTTCATTCTGTTGTCTCCACCGGCTGAACGACCCTGCCGGGATAGAGAAGCTGCTGTCCGTTTCCGACGACGAGTGTTCCGTCCTCAATGCCATCGGCAATGATGACCTGTCCGGTTTCATACCGGTCCACCCTGACAGGCAGCAGCGTCGCAGCCATCGTGTCGGGATCGACCTGCCAGACAGCAGGCCCGTCGGCAGTGGCGGTAATCACGCTATAGGGCAAAGTTACATGGGCCGGTGCGATACGCACAACGGTGCCGCGCACCGGATCACCATAGGCCAGACCAGGCGGCGGCGTGTCGATGGCCACGGTCACGGCGACGGTCCCGGTCTGGGCGTCGATCACGGGCGACACTTCGTCGATATGACCCTGAAACGTCGTGTCCGGTGCGCCGATCGGGTTCAGCGTGACACTTTCCGGCGGCGGCCCAAGCGTCAACAGCCCTTCCGGCACATCAAAGACGGCATCGAAGCCGGAGGCGAGCGCCAGTTCCAATACAGGCTGCGCAGCGCCGACGACCTGCCCCGTCTCGGCCATGCGCCGGGTGACCGTCGCATCGCCGGGCGCCCGCAGAACCGTATCGTTCAGGGCTTTTTCGGCGCGGTCGAGTTCCGCCTGCGCCTGTGCCAGTGCGCCTTCGGTAATCCGCAAGGCATCCTCGGCGCTGTCGCGTGCGATCCGGGTCGTCGCCCCCCGTTCAAGCAATGCTTCCTGTCGCTGAAGGTCCTCTATCGCCTGTCCGTGATCCGCCCCGGCGGTCGACAGCCCCGCTTCGGCCGCGCGCAGGGCCTGTTCCTGCTGCACCGAATCCAGCCGGGCGAGCTTCGCCCCGGTGGTCACGACATCTCCGGTTTCAACCAGAATGTCGGCGATGCGCCCGCCAGCGGGAAATGATGCTGACAGGGTGTCGCGGGCGCGAACCTCACCGGTCAGGGAATAGGTGCGTTCATCGGCCACCGAGCGGGCGGTCAGTATCTCTACCGTCAGCGGTGTGTCGGCTGCTGCTGCGGTCGTGATCATTGAAAGAACTGCAATGGCGCGGAAGATTGGCATAGCCCCCCCGTTTCTACCGGGCTGTTGTGTGCCCAAATCCTAACAAAGCCGTTCGCCGGGTTCGAGCCGAAACATCGGGGTGTCGCAATGCACCTTGCGTCAATCATGACGGGGTCGGATCTGCTGCAGGACGGGGTTGTGGCGTAAGGGGCACGATCGGCATTTAGATGCCGATTGGGAAACAGTTACCCCCAGTTCATTTGAATGCGTCCTCTTTCATGGATAATGTGCCCGAACTTTGGTGCGTTTGATCCTGCCTTTTTGCAGTTGGTGCCGATATTGGCGCGTGTTGGTGCCACGGGTGTTTTGAGTCCTTCGCTGACATCGAAAGGTAGGCGAAATGAACAGATCCGCGACCAGGGCCGCCAGATTTGACGCGGGCGGGGGGGCCATACCCTCAACCGAGGATATGCTCTTTGGCGGGTCGTTTCAGGCCCGGCTTGCTCAGGCGCGTCTCCAGCGGGAACGGGTGCTTTCGGGTCTGGGTGGCGAAGAGGTGCCGCTGCGTCGCCATAAACCGTGGGAAGCCACCGGTGCAGGCACCGTTGCGGCGGACCGCTCGGGGCGGCCTGCGCCACTGATCCTGACACCGAAGGATCTGTATCGCGGAACAGACGCTGCGGCACATGATGTGCCAGCGAAT
Organism: Albidovulum sp.; assembly: GCF_049646345.1. Lineage (GTDB taxonomy): Bacteria > Pseudomonadota > Alphaproteobacteria > Rhodobacterales > Rhodobacteraceae > Albidovulum. Next base: position 4,749 of record NZ_JBARVQ010000330.1, read on the forward strand.
GCTCCTCGGCCCCTGTTGCCTGACCCGCAGCTTGTTCATGAACCTAAGGAGTATGAGCGACACGGCAAAAAGGGCCTGCTCCTGCTTGTCGTCGGGCTTGTTGCGGGGATCGTCATCGGTGCCGGTGTCCCGGCGCTGATCCCGCCCGGACCACACGAGACGCCCGGATCGGACCCGGATTTTGCCGCAACTCCGCAGGCGGGGCCTGTCATTGTCCCGGACGCTCTACCCGAAGCGGTGATGCCCCTGACAGAAAGCAGGCCGGATGCCCCGTCATCCACGGCAGTCAGTCTCTTGCCGCCGCGGGTTGATTTGTCCGAACCCAGCCCGCTCAGGACGCCTGCCTTCGCGGCGCCAGCCGGTTTGCCAGTGGCGGAGGGGGACGTCTTTTCCATCACCAACCCGCTGCCAGATCTGACGCGCCCCGATTTCATAAGTTTGGACATATTGATCCCGCCACAGGCAGTACCGCCCCCGGTGCCGCCACTCGCGGATCCGCAAACGGTCTTTCTGCATGTGCCGTCGAGCGTGCCTGAGACAGAGGTGCAAAATGTGTTTGCGGCGCTGAAAGTGGCAGGTTTCACGGTTGAGGATCCGCGCCGTGTCGGCTTTTCCATCAGCACCAGCAATGTGCGCTATTTTCACGATGCAGATGCCGGTGCCGCGACCCGGTTGGCCGAAACGATTGGGGCCGCCGCCCGGGACTTTACCGCCTACCGGCCATCCCCCCCGGACGGGACGATTGAGGTCTGGATTGCCGGGCGGGCATCGCGCAGCTCAGGCGTTGCACCCGATTCTGATCGTGCGGAAC
>NZ_JBARVQ010000331.1:0-1839 GCF_049646345.1 Albidovulum sp.
GCACACCGTCGCGCAACCGGTATGAGGACAAAGCCGTCCGTCCTGGCGCGAAGCAGAGGTCATAAAGCGCCTCGACCTCCCACCAGTCGGCCTCTGTCTCCTCCTCCAGCCTGTACAAAGGCGCGTCTCTCCCCGAATTCTGCTGGAATCGCCCCTATCATGCGGGCAGGATCGGTTCAAACCGAATGAGAGGCGCGATGTTCTACCGACCCGAAGATGGCCACGGCCTGCCCCACAATCCCTTCAACGCGATCATTTCGCCGCGACCGATCGGCTGGATCTCATCGCGGGGGGCCAGCGGTGACAACCTTGCCCCCTATTCCTTTTTCAACGGCGTGGCCTACACCCCGCCGCAGGTCACATTCGCCTCGACCGGGCGCAAGGACAGCCTATCGAATATCGAGGAAACCGGCGTCTTTGCGGTCAATATCGTCGAATATGCCGCGCGCGAGGCGATGAACCTGACCTCGGGCAGCTACCCGCCCGGCACCGATGAATTCACCTTGGCCGGGGTCGCGCGGGCCGAGTGCGACACCATCCCCTGCCCCCGCGTCGCAGATGCCCCTGCTGTGCTCGAATGCCGGGTGACCCAGGTCGTCCGGCTTCTGGGCGACGACAATCACCTGATCCTCGGCGCGGTGATGGGCATTCACCTGCGCGACGACTGTATCACCGATGGACGTTTCGACGTGACGAAATTCCACCCCCTCGCCCGGGGTGGATATCGCGACTATTCCGTGGTCCGGGACGTGTTCGAGATGATCAGGCCGGGTCAGGATTAAGACGGCGCGTCGCCGCCCGATCCGGCGGATCGATACCGTCGAAAATGGAAGGCGCGATCAGCGCTCGGTCAGTTTCAGTTCGATCCGCCGGTTCTGCGCCAGCGCATCGGGGCTGTCCCCCTCTGCAACCGGGTGATATTCCCCGAACCCCGTCGCGGCGAGCCGGTCCGGCGGGAAGCCGAGGCTGTCTTGCATGAAGCGGACAACCGACAGCGCCCGGCCCTGACTCAGCTCCCAATTGTCGCGATAGCGGCCGGTTCCAGACAACGGCACATTGTCGGTGTGCCCATCGACACGAATGATCCAGTCGACCTCGGGCGGGATCTCGGCGGCGACGTCGCGCAGCGTGGCCACCACACCGGCGATCTGGCTGCGCCCCTCGGCCGCCAGATCGGCCGATGCCGGTTCAAACAGCACCTCGGACGAAAACACAAAGCGGTCGCCCACGACGCGCACGCCTTCGCGCCCTGACAGCACCCGGCTGAGGCGCGCGAAGAATTCAGACCGGTACTGCGCCAGTTCCTTGGTTTCTTCCTTCAGTGCCTTGGCCTCGGCCTCAAGCCGCAGGCGCTCGGCCTCTTCCAGTTCGGCCCGGCGCTTCTGTTCGGCCGCAACCTGCGCCAGTGCAGAGTTAAGCCGCGTGCCAAGCGCGTCGATCTGAACCTTCGCCTCAACATCGCGGGCATCCGAGGAATCCAGCAGGTCCTGCAATGCACCTAGCTGGCCGCGAAGCGCGGCGATCTGCTCATTCAGCAAGGCGACCTTTCGCGCCGCCTCGGCCGAAGCGGCCTGTTCCTTGGCCAATTCGGCATTCGCGGTATCGAGAAGCGCTTTCTGACGGTCAGCCTCGCTCAGTTCCTCTCCCGTACGGGCATTGGCCGCCGCGAGCAATGTCAGTGTCTCCTCTGCGCGGCGCCGTTGTTCTTCCAGCGCCAGCGTCATCGCTGTCAACTCATCCTCGGCGCCCAGAAGCTTTTCGCGCAAGGCGGCAGCGGCGGCCGCTTCAGTCAAGCGTGCGGCCTCGGCCTCGGACAGTTGTTCGGACGCCGCTTCGCCC
>NZ_JBARVQ010000332.1:0-1638 GCF_049646345.1 Albidovulum sp.
CCATTACGGTCCGCTTCTGGCCGGTGGCCGACTGGTGCTCGCCTCGTCAGACGGGCTGATCCGCAGCTTTGATCCGGCTTCGGGCGCGCTGGTGAGCACGGTCGAGCTGCCGGGCGGGGCAGCCGCGCGGCCTGCCGTTGCGGGGGGTGTCCTTTACGTGGTGACCAAGGATGGCAAGCTTCGGGCTTTCCGATAGGGAAAAACCCGTATATGTGGGCGGCTTCGTATCAGGAAGAACCGCATGAGCTTCACCCTCGCCATTGTCGGGCGCCCGAATGTCGGCAAATCGACTTTGTTCAACCGCCTTGTCGGCAAGAAGCTGGCGCTGGTCGATGACCAACCGGGCGTGACGCGCGACCTGCGCGAAGGCGACGCGCGGTTGGGTGACCTGCGTTTCACGGTGATCGACAGTGCGGGGCTGGAGGATGTCACGGATGACAGCCTTCAGGGAAGGATGCGGCGGCTGACCGAACGCGCGGTGGAAATGGCCGATATCTGCCTTTTCGTCATCGATGCGCGGGCAGGGGTCACACCTGTCGATCAGGTCTTTGCCGATATCCTGCGCAAGAAGAACGCCCATGTGATCCTCGCCGCCAACAAGGCCGAGGGCAAGAATGCCGATGCCGGGGTGCTGGACGCCTATGCGCTGGGTCTGGGCGAACCCTTGCGGCTTTCGGCCGAGCATGGCGAGGGGATGGACGAGCTTTACCACATGCTGCGTCCCCTGGCCGAGGAATTCGAGGCGAAGGCGGCACTGGACGCGCCTGAGGTCGATGTCGATGTCTCCGATGATGAAAGCGAAGAGGGGCCGCGTACGCCCACCCGCGACAAGCCCCTGCAGATCGCCGTCATCGGCCGCCCGAATGCGGGCAAGTCGACCCTGATCAACAAGATCATCGGCGAAGAACGCCTGCTGACCGGCCCCGAGGCCGGGATCACCCGCGATGCGATTTCGGTCAGTGCCGATTTCATGGGCACGCCGATGCGGATCTTCGATACGGCGGGGATGAGGAAGAAGGCGAAAGTAACCGAAAAGCTTGAGAAACTTTCAGTTTCCGACGGGCTGCGCGCGGTTCGGTTCGCCGAGGTGGTCGTCGTCCTGCTGGATGTCGGCATCCCCTTTGAACAGCAGGATCTGCGCATCGCCGATTTCGCCGAAAGCGAAGGCCGGGCCGTGGTCGTGGCCGCGAACAAGTGGGATCTGGAAGAGGACAAGACCGAGAAGCTGAAGGAACTGCGCGAGTCGTTCGAGCGGCTGCTGCCGCAGCTCCGCGGTGCGCCGATGGTGACCGTCTCGGCCAAGACCGGCAAGGGGCTCGACCGGCTGCATGCGGCGATCCTCAAGGCCTATGATGTCTGGAACCGTCGGGTCGCGACCGCCAGGTTGAACCAATGGCTGGGCGGGATGACCGAGGCGCATCCGCCCCCGGCCCCCGGCGGGCGCCGGATCAAGCTGCGCTACATGACGCAGGTGAAGACAAGGCCCCCGGCCTTCGTGGTCATGTGCAATCATGGCGACATGCTGCCCGAAAGCTATTCGCGCTATCTTGTCAATGGCTTGCGGGCCGACTTTGACATGCCCGGCACGCCGATCCGCCTGACCATGCGCGATCAGGGCGACAAGAACCCGTTCAAGGA
>NZ_JBARVQ010000333.1:0-2586 GCF_049646345.1 Albidovulum sp.
ATTGCAGACAATCTGCAACTTTGGGCTGGAAAGTCGGAAAATCTTTCGCATACTCGCCCCAAGCCTCCGGTGCAGCGCCGAGGGGTGTGTAAGCGCGTAAAGAAAACAAAAGGCGACGATAAACATGGCTGCCGATAAACAGAATTTACAAGATGCTTTTCTCAATCATGTCCGCAAGGCGAAGGTTCCGGTAACGATATTCCTGATCAATGGGGTGAAACTTCAGGGGGTCATTACCTGGTTCGACAATTTTTGCGTGCTTCTGCGCCGTGACGGGCAGTCCCAGCTTGTCTACAAGCATGCGATCTCGACCATCATGCCGGGCCAGCCGATCTCTCTTTACGAGGGCGAAGACTGACCGATCTCCTGACCGTCAAGGACCAGCCCACAAAGGCCTATGTCCTTCATCCTGATATGAAATCCGGCCGCGCGGCGCGCCGGTTGCCTGAACATGCCCTGGCCGAGGCGGTGGCCCTTGCCGGGGCGATGCCCAATCTTGACATCGTCGGCTCAGAAATTGTGCGGCTGGCCAAGGTACAGCCCGGGATGCTTTTCGGGTCCGGCAAGATCGCCGAACTGAAGGCACGCTTTGCCGCGTCCGAGGTTGAGCTGGTGCTGGTCGACGGGCCGGTCAGCCCGGTGCAGCAGCGCAATCTGGAAAAGGAATGGGGCGTCAAGCTTCTGGACCGCACGGGTCTGATCCTTGAGATTTTCGCCGACAGGGCGCGGACGCGGGAAGGTGTGCTGCAAGTCGAACTTGCCGCCCTGTCCTATCAACGCACCCGGCTGGTGCGGGCCTGGACCCACCTTGAACGCCAGCGCGGCGGGCTTGGTTTCGTCGGCGGCCCCGGCGAAACCCAGATTGAGGCTGACCGTAGGGCCATCGATGAAGAGGTGGTCAAGATCCGCCGCCAATTGACCAAGGTGGTCAAGACGCGCGAATTGCACCGCGCGGCGCGGCGCAAGGTGCCGTTCCCTATCGTGGCGCTGGTTGGCTACACGAACGCAGGCAAATCGACGCTCTTCAACCGCATGACAGGGGCCGAGGTTCTGGCCAAGGATATGCTATTTGCCACGCTCGACCCGACCATGCGCGGGGTCGAACTGCCTTCGGGCAAAAAGGTGATCCTCTCGGACACGGTGGGTTTCATATCGGACCTGCCGACGCAACTGGTCGCGGCCTTCCGCGCCACGTTGGAAGAGGTGCTTGAGGCTGACCTGATCCTCCATGTGCGCGACATCGCCCATCCCGAGACCGAGGAACAGGCCGCCGATGTCGGCGACATTCTCGAAAGCCTCGGCGTCGAGGAAGGTGTTCCGATGTTCGAGGTCTGGAACAAAATCGACCTTCTCGCCCCCCCTCTGCGCGAGGCGCTGGAGGTGCAGGACGCCCGCAAGCCGGGCATCCATGCTGTCTCGGCGCTGTCGGGCGAGGGGTTGGGCAGACTGCTCGACGCGATCAATGGCGCACTGGACGAAGAACGCAGCGAGGCCGACCTGCTGCTGCCCTTCGCCGCCGGAAAGGCCCGCGCCTGGCTGCACGAGGCAGGCGTGGTTCTGTCCGAAGCGCAGACCGACGAGGGCTACCAACTGCGCGTCCGCTGGACCGCCCGACAGAAGGCCGCGTTCGAAGGGCTTTGACAGCCGTCTTTCCCTCGCAGTCCCGGACTTGATCCGGGACCTCTGCGTTGGCCAAGAGGCCCCGGATCAGGTCCGGGGCAGCTTAGCCCGTCTTGACCAACCGCAGCAGGAACAGCAGGATCACGGCACCAATTGTGGCATGGATAATGGCGCTGACCATGCCGCCGCCCATGCCCAGACCGATCCGGGGCAGGATGAACCCGGCGATAAAGGCGCCGAGGATACCGACGACGATGTTGCCGATCAGGCCAAAGCCATACCCCTTGACGATCTGCCCGGCCAGCCAACCGGCCACCGCACCGACGATCAGCATTGCGATCAAACCACTTGTACCCATAACCAAAGTCTCCTGCTTTCACTACAGGGGTAGTCTAACACAATGGCTCCTGACCGGAAGCGGTGATGCCGGCAGATGAAAAGACCCGCCGGAAAGCGGGCCCTTAGACGAAGTTACTTTGTTCTGGACAGTAGCCCTGCCCGACTTTGTCTGACGCTTGCGTTCATGCGGGTCAAAGAAGTGCTTGTGCAGAGTTACGATCTTCCGCATCGTTTAATAATGTCCAGTCCAGCCGAAACATTGCGCAGTCTGATCCATGGGTTATACACTTTTTAAACTGTTCCTTGCGGCTGTACTCATTGCATTTGCGGGCGTCGTCTTCTTCCTCGTTCTGGTGGGTTTGAGTATCCTTGAGGTTAAGTACTTCCACCCTTGGAAGCACCACCGAAATACCGCTGCGGCCGAGGTCACCAACGATGCCATTTGGTCAGAAGAACTGGCGACGACGTACAGAGTTGAAGCGGTCGTCTCGGTCGCGGGCAAGGCCAAAAAATCGTCACTGGATATTCAATGTGCGCGCAAGGTCTCTACGTGGAACGGAGGTATCAAGGGCTTAACAGTCAGGGACACTCAGAAGAATTTCAGCAGCACATACATCAGAATCCCGG
>NZ_JBARVQ010000334.1:0-12006 GCF_049646345.1 Albidovulum sp.
AAAGTCGTCGGGTTTCACCTCCTTGCGGTCGGTCAGCAGCGTCAAGGTCCCTTCCCCGAACCGGATCGCCTGGCCCGACAGCAGATCGTTGTATTCGGGATCGTCGAAGCGCAGGAAGACCGGGTCCTCGATCAAGGGAGCAGTGGCGCTGCGGGCGAAGAGCGGGAAGGTGACGACGCGGATGGCGCCGCTGCCGGACAGGAGCAGCGTCAACTCGGCCTCACTGCCCAGAGGCTGGCGCGCCAGAGCGTCGAAGGCCGTGGCGGGCGCGCCGGGTGCGGTGCGGAGGAGTCTTGTGAAATCGGTGATCTCGATCTCTGCTCCGGGCCGAATGTCGAATTTCGAAACGGCGCCGACAGAGACAAAGCGCCACGGTCCGACCCGGATCGAGGCATGAGCGACATGCCAGCCCATCGCGTCGTCGAGGTCGCCGAAGGCCCTTTCAACCGCCAGTTTGATGGCACCGCCGACGCCGGGCGCCACGAGCGCATAGGCTGGCGCGAGAAGCGCAAGCGTGAACGCGAACCGCGAACGCGGCGTGCGCAGCAGCGCCTCGTCTACCGTCCCCAGCCCGGTCAACGGGATGCCGGGTCCGTGGACCAGCGCCTCGGGTATGCGGGACGCCGCGAAATGCCTGTCTTCGTGCGAGCTTGCCCGGGTGCGGTCGTTGACGCCAAGAATGACCGGGCGCGCGCTGCGGGTGGCAATTATGGCGTCTCCGGCCTGGGCGAAGTCGGTCTTCGACGCATCGCTCTGGATCGCCAGCCCCAGCCGCCGGACACCAAGATCTCCCGCCCGCGATCCGACCGAAGCCACGAGCTGGCTGGCCGGGACGAAGGCGCGCGAGGTGCTGCCGTCTCCGGCCGGAGGGGCGCTTCGCGCGGAAGGGTGGTCTGCAGCAGGACGCGGCAGATCGCTGCCGGGCGGGCGGACCGGCGCGAGCCGGGGTGAGTCGTCGGGCACATAGGCCGTGGGCGGGCGCGGCGCCATAGTCTCGCGGTCGCCGATCCACCCGCCCTCGTCCGCGCCGAAGACATGGCGCGTGCCGGGCGTCGCAAGCGCGAAGGCCGAGACGGTCGCGACCGAAGTCAGCCGCGCGCCGGTCTCGGCCTCGTTCAGCACACGCTCCGGTTCGCTGGTCAGCACCTCCGCGTGCGATCCGGCCGCCCGGTAGCCCGCCAGCAGACGTACCGCCGCGTCGGGTGCCGCCACGCGTCCGCGAACCCGGTGTGTCTCGGAGAACCGTGGCCCGACGGCCAGTACCGAGGCGGTTTCGTTGATTGCCTCCGCACGGCGTCCGGCAAACACCGGAAAGGACAGCAGAACCGGATCTGCGGCGACCAGGGGCGATGTCACGACCAGATGCCCCGACCGCGCCCAGTGCGTCTGCTGCCGCAACCCGATCAGGGCCCAGTCGGTCAGACGCTCGGTCAGGTCTTCGTGGCGTTTGTCCGGTTTGGGACGGACCTCGGTCCGCGCGATCCGGGTGATCGCCAGACCGTCCGAGGTTCGCGCGAAGAGTTCCACCGTAAGCGACGGATTGTCCGGAGCCGGGTCCCCGCCGGAGAGGCGCAGACCCGGCGCAAGATGGCGTGCCGCATGTGGAAGCTCTGTCCACGAGGCCACCAGCGCCTCGGACGTGTAGTGGGGCACCGATCCGCTGTCCTTGGCGAATGGCGGGCGGAGGAAGCGGAAGAAGTCCGGGGTTGGTGCGACAATGGCATAGGCTTCGGCGGCTCCTGTGCCGTCCTTGGGAAACCAGGCCGAGAGCAGAAGACCGGTCTCGCCCCCGGGAACCGACTGGTCCGAAGGCTCCCATGTCGCGCCGTCATCGGTCGAGACCTCGCTTCGCCCGATGAACATCGGACGGTGGAAGGCGGCCTCGGCTCCGATCAGCTGGTCCGCGAAGTCCGTCCGGCTTTCGGCAAGCTCGTCGCGCGCCCTGTTCACCCGCTTCGCCAGCGCCGCTCGGCTTTCGCCGTCGAGCGCGTCGAACGGCACCTTGGCCATGCGCTGGATTTGCCAGCCGTCTTCGATGTCGGGATCGAGGATGCTTTCCAGACCGGGCGCGCTGAGGAACGGCAGAGGCAGGTGCTGAAGCGTGCCGCTTGCCGGGTCCTTCGGATCGCGCACCAAGGCGTGGGTTCCCGCGAACACCACCGGGCCGGTGACGGGGTTTTCCTCGGCATCCACGGCCTGCGTTACCTGATCGATCTGCACGGCCGACAGCCCATGCGGCAGGGCATAAGCGGTGTTGTCGAGATGCGCGTGGATACCGGCATCCTTCGATCCGGGCCCGAAGACCGAACTGGAGGACCAGGGAAGATCGGTCCCGATCTCGGCACCGGCGTGACCTGGGCTCATCAGCATCACGCCGTGCGTCAGCTCGAGCCTCAGAACCTCGGTCCCGCCGCGTTCGATCTTGTGCAGGACCTTCGCCGCGAAACGGAATTCGTGCCGCTGGAGCCTACTCAATTCGACGCGCGTTCCGGCGGTCCTGACCCGGGCGAAGTGCTTGAAAAGCTGGTCCTTCAGGTGAGTGCCTTTCAGGATGTCCTTCTCCACGTCGATTGCGGGAAGGACGATGTCGTTCTCGGCATAAAGATCGACATAGAGATGCGCGTGATCCTCGACCCTGTACTCGTCATCGGGACGGGGCGAGGGCATCAGCGAGGTGTAGAGCAACGCTGCCTTGTGATGGTTCGCCCGGTCTTTCGAGGCGTGGCTATGGTCGATGCGGGCGGTTACGCTGGAAGCCTCGATCCGGAAAAACGCGCGGCTTCCGCCGTCGCTCTTGTCCGGCCTCGGCAAGAGCGCGAGCTGTATCGTCGCCGACTGCGCCGAGGTTACCAGGCCGCAGAAAGACCGGCCTGCGTCAGGGCCGGCGAAATGCGACGCGAAGCCGGTGTAGTTCAGCAGGTCGAAGAGCCCGCCGTTCCGGTCGGCGTCGGGATCGATCCCGATTTTCGAGGTCCATTCGTCCGACAGGACGAGCTCGCACTGGCCCAACAACCCTCCCGTCACCAGATCGGAATTGGCAGAGATGGTTGCTTTTGCGGCGACCGCCGCCGCGTTTAGATAGAAATGCGCTTTGACATCGACCGTGGCACTTGCGTTCTCGACCTGCCATGTTCCGTCGTTCGTCAGCGTGCCCAGCTCCCAGTCGTTGGCGTAGGCTTGGAGCGAAGATGCCTCCCCACCGCTCGTCTTTGCAGCGGTACTGCCCACGAACCACAGATCCAGCGCCAAACCCGGCGCGGTGACCTTGAGCCGCGCCCTGCCGTCGGGAAGGTTGCCGTCGGTGTAGGAAAACTCGTTGATCTCGACCCACGGCACCGGCGGCCATGCCCGTTCCGGGTCGGCGAGCGGCAGTTCGACGGGTTCCGTCGCCGTCAGTAGGAGCGTGGCCCCTCCCTCAGTCCATGAAATCGTCAGCGCCGCCTCGCCGAATGCCTCCGCGAACAGCGCTTCGCCGACCTCGGATTTCCGAACGGGCACCGCGATGCGTCCCGTCAGTACCGCCTCTGTCGGCTGACCGGTGGCAGAGAGTTCGACCGACAGAAGCTTGAGCGGTCGGAACCCCAGGTTGCCGACCATCACATGGTCCCCGCCGCCCTCCTGATCGAGCCACCATGTATAACCTTCGAGCGGGTTGTCGTCGGCGCCGAGCGGATGTGCGTCCTCGATCTTCTGCGCCTCAAATGTCCAGCCGGGCGCCTTCTTGCAGGGCAGATCGCAGAAGCCGAAGCGGATCTCCGGACGCCCGGTTTCCTCGATGCTCACCGGTGCCAGACAGGTCAACAGATGCCAGGTTGCCGTCTTGCCATCCCGATACCGCGTTATCGGCCGGGCCAAGGCGTAGGTCAGCGGATCGGGCGTCCCGCTGCTCCACCCGGCCTGATCCAGGGTGTCGTTCAGCTTCTGATCGTCGCCGGTGACTGACCTGAGCGTGCCCAGCTCTATCTTCGCGACCTCGACCGGAGCGCCGGGGCGGCCGAGCGTGACGTTCAGCCCCGACAGCTCCTCGGTGGAGGGCAGGCCATGCAGGGTGAGCTCGTGGTCCTTGATCGGCAGATAGAGTTCGCCGAGATGCGCGACGCTGTCGCCCCCCGCAACGTCGTCGGGCCATTCCAGGTCGCGCACACCGAACCCGATCCCGATGCGGACCTCGGGGCGCTCGGTCAGCGCGTAGGTCTGGTCGAGGACAACGTTCGGCAGTACATAGTCTTTGCCGTTGCGTGCAACGAGTTCGGACTTCTCGACGGCCGATAGGGCCAGCTTGCGGTTCAGATCCGCCCAGACCGCCATCCAGACGGCATCACCCGGCGCGTTCCAGGCGCCGGGGCGGAAGACGGGGTCGCTTATGGGTGGCGGCGGCACCTCGTCATCGTCCTTTTCCTCGGGCAGCGGCAGGGTGGCGAAGGCATGGAGTTCATAGGTCGTCGCCAGCCCGTGCCCGATGTCGATGCCGAGCGACACTTCGGGGACCGGGCCGAAACGGGTCTTGTACTCGACGGCATGCCGGTCGGCTTTCGAAAGCCCGGGGAACAGGGTGACCGAGCCAAGCGTCGGAAACACCTGACCCAGTTCGTTGGCCCATTCTGCCGCCGCCAGAGGATGAACCCAATCTCCAGTCTGCGGACCGCCCTTCAGTTCATAGTCCAGACCGATATGCGGCGCGGTCATTTCGATCTGCCCGGCAAATGCGATGCCGGTCTCGCGGGCCTTGGGCGCCGGGCCCCTCAGCGGCGTCAACTCACGCGTGCCGCTGGGCTCGTTCCGCTTACCGCCCGCGACGCAGAGCGGCAGGGTCTGAAGGGTCGGCAACTTCTCGTGCCTGACCCAGATGCGGGGGCTGACGTCGGCCGGAACCTCCTCGTCGGGCCATGTCACCGTCAGCCGCTCCGGCGCGCCGTGAAATGCAACGCTGGCATCTGACGGGCTCATCGCCAATCCTTCTCCGAAGCTCAGCACCACCTTCAGGGTCCCGTCCTGCCAGAGCCGAGACTCGAGGCCGGTCAGAAGGTCCGGGGTCACCGCGCTCAGAGCGGTCGATGCCAGCGCGCGCGTCTGCGGCTCGGGCAGCAACTGATCCGGAGCCTGCGCGAAGGCGGTGACCGGCAGCATGCCGTCGATGGCGCCTGACAGGCCGGTGAATTGCAGCGTGTGGCTGTCGATCCGAAGCGCATCACCGTCCTCGATCAGCCGCGTCAGCGCGTACCCCTCGGCGGCACCGAAAAGGCTCACGCCCCATGCACGCTCGGTCCCGTCCTCGTTTGTGCCGACGAACCAGTTACCCGCGGTGACCGACTGGCGGACGGGCAATTCGTGCTCCGGGGCATCGGCCACGTCGGCCAGAAGCGCGGTCGTGGCGTTCGGAAACGGCCAATGCAGCCAACCGTCCGCGATGGGCGTGTAAAGCCAGAGGGGCGACTTCCGGATGCCGCCCTTCTCAGGCGGCGGTTCGGCGAACCGCATCGACTCGCGCATCCGTGTGGCGTTCGATTGCAGCGGAACGGCGAAGTCGAGGCTTCCGCCCAGCGTCACGGTCTCCTTGCCGCTTGCGTATGCGTGGGCAACGTTCAGCGCGCGGGGCGGCGGGGCGTCGTCTTTTATCGCATCGGGCGTCTCGATCTCGTTCTTTGCCTCGATATTGATGCCACCCCCGTCATCGCGCCAGATCTCGAACGCGGGCGCGTTCATGGTCAGCGCGCGGCCCGACTGGCCACGGATCGCGGGTTCGAGCGCCGACGCTTCGAGATGCAGCGTATGATGCCTTGCGTCCTTCTTGGCGCTGCGGGTCAGAAGCGGCAGCGGCTTCGAGGCATCGAACGTGCAGGGCCAGAACACGTCCTCAGGCCGGATCTGGCGGCGTGCGGTCAGGCCGAACCATTGCAGCTTCGCCGTGTCGGCAGCCTCGTCTATCAGGCGCAGGAACGTGTCGAGCCGCTGCTGCCACTGTTGCCCGCCGTCGGGTTCAGTCCAGATCCTGAGTTCGGGCGATAGCGCCTCGCCGTCCCCCCCGTCCGTCAGCGTAAGCTTCAGCCAGCCGTCGACCGCCTCGGCGGTCCAGGGGAGCGTCACTTTCGCGCGAAACCCCGCACCGGTCGGGGTGAGCGCCAGAGTGAACTTGTCCTTCGCCTTTTCCGGTTCCTCGAGGCCAAGTGCCGCACGCAGCACCGGAAGATAACCCGGCGATGTCAGCCGGACCGTGCCGCCGACAAGTTGCATCGCGGCCAGATGGGCGACCTTCCCGTCTTCGCCCATCCCGAAATGTTTCGGATGGCGTCCGAACGGGGCCACGATCAGCGGCGATGTTTCGGCAAGATGCGTGGAACCTCCAAACGGCAGGACAAGCTTGCCATCGACGATCGTATCCACCGCGACCATGCTCAGCCGCGATCGGCTGTCGAGACCGTCCTCCCAAAGCGCACCGATATCCGCCCGCATGACCGTCGGCGGCGCATAGTCTAGCTTATGACGCGGGAACAATTCGTGCGCCAGATGCTCCAGATACACGTCCGCCTCATGCGTGTCGGGCCTCTCTTTTAGCGTCACCGCGAAGCTCCAGAGCGGACCCATGAGGCGTATGTTCGGGATCTGTAGCGTCAGCCAGTTCCGGTCCCAGTAGTCGCCCGAGTCCTTGTCCCGCCGCGAATAGAGCCCCGGGAACAGGGCGCGCAGATCCTCCTGTTTTGGGTTCTCGATCATGATCTTGCCTCCCCCCATTTCGCCGGCGGGATGTTCGCGTGGTGTACGAAGACTTGGGGGTTCTGCGGCTCGGCAGAGCGATAACTTCTCGCGGCCAAGTCTGCGGTCTCATTGCTGATCCCGTCAAAGTCATTGAGATCAGCATTAAAAGGCTCGCCGATGAAGAAGACGTCACCAAAGAATTTGGCGATAAGTTGGGCCTCGCTACCGGCGTTCGATCCTAGTATCAGCAGAAGGCGATGGTCGAACGCTAAATCGTCCATCACAGGATCTTCCTTAATCATGTCGCCAACCACCGAATACAGCGTAACGCCTTTGTCCTTGGCGGCCAACGCGTCGGACAACAGTTTGGCTATTGCATGACCGTCGACCTCGCCCAATGGGCGCGAGACCATCGCAGCTCGTCCTTCCTCGACCGATTTCATCAGTCCCCTTGCCGCGTTGATCTTTACGTTCTCGCCGCCCAGAAGCGCCGCCATCAGCGCCTCCCCCGCCGCCGCCATGGACCGGCGGCGTTGCAGGTCGACAATTGCTCGCAGCGCATACGCCAAATCTTCCTCTGTTCCCGGAGCCGACGCCCCGGTCGGCTCCAGATGGGGCCGGAACAGCCAACGCGGCCCTGTTAACGGCGCGTTTTGAGACAAGCGAAGATGGTCCACGTCGCTGCCCTCCTTCACCGAAAGGCGCAGCAGAAGTGGCAGTAGCCCGAAAATCGGTTCTACCTTCGGGAAAACGCCCGGCGCATAAGGGTCGTCGTGCTCGTCGATGTGCGCAGGAAAATCGGCATCGGCTTTCGCAAGGTCGCCTGTTTGTTCCGAAAGTTCCGCCCAAAAGGTGACTGTGCCCCTCAGGCCAAGCGCGAGGATGTCCTTCGGCTCGTCGTGGACCTCGAGCGTCACCTTGTTGGGCGGCGCAACTTTGCCGACGATGGCCAACGGCTTTTTCTCATGATCCACCGCAATGGTCGCCACGGTCCGCCGCGTCTCGCCCGCGACGTCGACAATTTCGAGACGAGCCTCTGGGTCGGGTAGCTGGCCGTAGCCGCGATCTTTCGTCTCGTGGCGATGATATCCCACTAAGCTCGCTTCTGGCAGCGTCTCGAAAAGGCGCGGTGCGCGGATCGTCAGCTTGTGGGCCTGCGGCGCGAGATAGCCGCCAATGAGCTTTCTCAGCGCGTCCGGCAGAATCTCAATGAACTTGTCCTTCCTTTCGTCAAGCTTCTTGTCCTGGCCGACATCCGTCCATGAAACGTCGAGATGCGTGACCGTCTTGGACCCCTGCGCGGCACGTGGCGCCGTCGCGGGGGGAGGCGGCAAGAGGATGCGCGCTACCTCGGACCGGACTTGCGCGGCGGCTACATAGTGGCGCATTTCTTGCGTGTAGTAGTGCGGTTCCGATGGCGTCTGGATGCGGATGCCGCCGAGCCGGGCACGAGGCGCGGTGGTGAGGTAGTCGGCGGCGGCAGCTTCGACCGAGAGGTCGGGTGCGACGTCGATGAACTTGCCCGCATCATCGGCTGCCGACGTATAGCCGACCTCCACGCCCAGCGCCGTTCTCCAGTCCTCGTAGCGGAACTCCAGCCGGAACTGACGCATCACGGCCTCGAACTCGATCTTGCGGGCAAGCGCATTACTCGACTTCGAGAGCGCCAGATCGGCGGGCTCCGAGAGCGTAATCTCGTGGAACGGCTGGCCCTTCTCGGACAGAACGACGCGCGCGCCCAGCATGTTGGCGGGCCGGACCGCGCGACGGCGCGGGAAGGCGATGTCGGTGCGTCCGTCGCTTTCCGACAGCTTGGGAACGGGAAGATCGGCCCCGGGCTCGAAAAGCTCCTGCCACCGACGCACGCGGGTCACGGCATAGGCGCGCTCGCTGGCCCAGTCCTCGGCGATCCGGTGGGTCACCTGGAACCGGCCCCGCGCATCGGGCGTCGAGCGCATCGGCGCCTCGCGCTGGGGCCAGGCGGTGGTGATCGCGTAGTGGGGGATGGTATCCTTATCCTTGAACCAGCTGGTCTCCTCATCGCGGTCGAGCGCCGGGCCCGCGGTAAAGAACCGCTCGCCCCAGGCTAGATAGGCGGCGACCAGTTCCGTGGCCGTCTCGTAAGCGGTATCGCGGATGGCTTCGGCCGGAACGCCCTCATCCTCGCCCCAGCCCGCGAACATCGTGGTCACATGATCCATGAACCGGCGGAACTGCGTATGGGCGGCTTCGGCGGTCAGATAGCCTTCTGGCTTCTTTGGATCGGGCACGAAGAAGTAGTGCATCCAGTTGATGTCCGAGGCGAACTTGCCCCACGGCCCGAAGCGCCGCAGGTCGGAGGCGACGCCGGACAGTGCGAGTGGCGCGCTGTACAGGTCCCGAAGCAGTTCGAGTCTGACACCCTCTCTATGGAAGACGCCTTCCTTGACTTCGCCGCCAGTGTCATAGGTGGATCCGAAAAGCTGATGGAGCAGCGACTCGATCGGCCCATTGGACCGGTTCCGATGACGAAGGACAACGATGTCACCAGATTTTCCGAGCCAGGAGGAAAGTGGTGGGTTCTCTGCCTTCCCCGTCTCATTGTCTTTTGAAAGCTGCATGACGCGCGGCGCGCCTTCGCCAGTCTTGCCGAAATTGAGACCGTCCAGTTCCCAGTTGGCGGGCTGCGTCGTGTCTCCCAAAATGCGGATGACATCACGGAGCGTGACACCCTCTGCGACAGGGATATCGCCTAGTTTCTTGTCGGTGTCCGGCAAGGTCGTGATCCGAAGCACCGCATAGTGGGCGTCGGCGGGCATGGGCTGCTCCGCCGGCGTCCGTTCCGTCATCGCCGTCGCCACCGGCCGAAGCGAGAACTGCACCATTGACAGCATGCGCCCGTCGTTGATCCCGGTCTGGCCCTCCTGCGCCCGTTCTGCCCAGTTGGCCTGTATCGGCAGGTCGAGCCCAAGGTGCCGTGCATCGGGGATCAGGTCGGGTTCGGCCAGCATCGTGTACGGCTGCGACTTCAGCTTGACAACGCGCTCGCCCGCCTTGAGAGCCTCGCCCAGCCAGCCGAGCCGTTCGTTGGTCTTGAGGATCGCGGCTTCAAGTTCCCGCCTGACCTCGGATTGCAGAAGGTATCTGCCGGTCCACGGATCGCGGAGCGAGATACCCGCGGCGAGGCCCAGTTGCCCCAAAGCGCCCCATCCGGTCGGATCGGCCTCGGCGTTGTCGGACTGCATCCAGAGAACCGGATCCGGCTTGGCGGTCTTGTCCCCCGTGGGCGGCGCCTTGGGCTGCGAGACCTCGACCTCGAAGCGTCCGAGGGTGCCATCGCCGCTCGCGCCCGCCGCGGTCAGCCGGCCGACAACGATCTGCATCCACGGATGCAGGCGACGGCGGGAATAGTAGCGGCCAAGTGCGTGCTGCGCGGCAAGGGCGAGAACGAGGCGCGCAAGCTTGTCGGGATCGGTGCCGGGGTGACCGTCGCGATAGTCGGGTATCTGCTGCGGAGCCTTCTCGCTCCGCTCCAACACGGTTTCGAGATCTTTCTCGAAAACGGACTGGGCATCGACCCAGGCCAGTTCGCTGTCCGCCCAGGAATACCAGCTTGGCCAGGCGTCGAACATCTTCTCGGGCGGCACGTACTGCGCCCTCAGCGACCGGATCGTCTTCGCCTTCACCGGCGGCATCCTTTCCCAGGTCTCGGGCGTAGCGAAGTCCGAGACGACGCGCCCGGCGTCGGCGGGCGACACGGCACGGACCTCGCGCAGTTTCTGCCAGAGCGGGCCGAAGCCTTTGGGTATCTTGCCGGGTCCGGCCACGTCGACGTTGAGAAGCGTGTCGAGCCGGGCCTCGTACAGGTGGTACGAGGCGACGTCCAGCACACCGGCATCCGCGCTCGATGCGTTCCACCACAGCGTGACGCCGCGCTCGGTGCCGGGCAGCGGCAGGAAGTCCAGTTCCTGCGGATTCTCGTCGGACGGGGCCGCCAGGTGGATCGGGCCCTGAACCGAGGTGATGTTCTCGCCCTTCACCTGAAGCAACGGCTCTTTGGACTGGTCGAACACCCACTCCAGATGCTGAAGCGGCCTGATTCCGGGGCCGGTCTCGCCGGACTTGCCCAAGCTGATCCGGACGCGGACCATCGCCGAGACCGCGTTGGCCTTCAGGTCAGCCTCCATTTCGGGCAGCGGGTCGGCCGATGCCCGAAGGAACAGGTGCCACGCCGCGCCATCCGGGCCATTCGACGGGTCGCCTTTCAGCATCGCCATCACGCGCTTGTAGCGCCGGTCCTTTGTCGGGATCGGTTTGCCCGCATGGTCGTAGACGCCGCCGATCCGGTCGTCCGGCTTTTCCATCGGCAGCGTTTCCGCATAGAGGGCGCGGGCCGGATCGCGCTCTTCCGCCTTGCCTTCCTCGTCCTTGCCGGGGTCCAGCGGGTCCGCCTTGAGCGTCAGGATCAGGTCGCCGTCCTTGGGTTGGACCGCGCTTCGTCCGCTTAGCGGCGCGTCGTTGTCATCGGTCGCCTCAGCAGGATAGGCGCCGGGCGGCAGCGCCGCCAGCGGACGCAGGACAAGATCCCAGCGCATCGTCTCGGCTACCAGCGCGGAGCTTGGCAGCACCAGTTCGCGCCAGTTGAGCATGCCGGCAAACGCGCGTTTGTCCGCCTTCTCCGCAAGCCGCAGTTCCAGTCTGGCGTTGTCCGGCGGCAGTGGACGGCGCGACGGTGTATGTTCGACGTCGATTAAGAACGCTTCGCCCTTGGTGCCGTCCTGCGAGATCGGGGTGACCCGCGCGGTGAGCGACAACTTGGTCGAGAAGAACCGGCTGGGGTCGATGCCGATCTCAGACAGCTGGCGGTTGTATTGGTAGGTGCCCTTCAGCCGCTTGACCTTCGGAGCCTCGTCATCATCGTCGTCGTTATAGCGGCTGCCGACCCGGATATCGGCGGGTCCGACCATGACGATATCGACCGGCTCGCGGCGGCTGGAAATGTCCTGCGTCACAACGACCTCGTAGGCCGCGATGAAATCCTCCAGCTCGAACTTCGCCGGATCGCCGTTTTCGTCCAGGGGACGCCCGAGCTGACCCCAGTCGATGTCCCAGCCGAAATGGAGCGAGTCGTCGTCCATGTGGCTTCGGGGCTTGCCGAGAAGCGACGGTGACGAGAGCTCGAAGTCAATCTTCTCGAAGTCGATGACCGGCAGAAGCTTCTGGGGATCTGTCCAGTTGCCCTTGTTGTCGAGCTTGTAAAGCCCCTTAGTATTCACGAACTTCAACTCGGCCCGTTCTTTTGCCGCCGGCGACATCAGCCAGGCCGGGCACTCC
>NZ_JBARVQ010000335.1:0-2285 GCF_049646345.1 Albidovulum sp.
GGCGGCGAACGGCGTGCCTTCGAACGCGTCGATAAAGGCTTCGGGCGTGTAGGAGCTTTCGGTTTTCCAGCCATGGGTCAGCACATGGCCCTTCCAGACATCGACCGACAGGACGATCTGGTCAGGATGGTGATGGGCGATATCCTTGACCAGATGCGGGTTCTGCGCGGCGAGCGTCGACACCACGATCCGGCCCGCCCCGTGGTCGATCCATTCCTCGATCCGGTCACGGGTGCGAAACCCGCCGCCAAGCTGCACCGGAATGCCCGCATCGCGGATGATCTTCAGCACAAGATCGTGGTTCTCGTCGCTGCCGGACATCGCATCGAAGTCGGTGACATGCATCCATTCCGCGCCCGCATGGGCAAAGTCCTGCGCCGTCGCGACCGGATCGACATGCCAGATCGACGGCTCCTCAAGCCTGCCGCGATGCAGGCTCACGCAGCGGCCATTCTGAATCTCGATCGTCGGATAGATTATCATCTGGTGCCTCCATGTTGATCTTGCACAGAAATTCCCGCCGTGCCGGGTGGGCAGTCACCCCGTATCCGGGGCGCTGCCCTTCTCTTGATGTTAGGTCTGTTTGCGCTAAACCCAAAGGCGATTCCGACCGTTTTGACAAAATAGCGTCAAGACCGCCTTAACGGCGCCCCGCCGCCAATGCCTGGAGCACGATCACCAGTGCCGCCGCAACACAAATCCAGCCAATAAACCAGAACCGGCCTGCAAGCGCATCTTCCGCGTAGGAGGCCGCGAACCGTGCCGCGCCGATCTTTGCCACAGCAAAGCCCGCCGCCACGCCGATCGCGCCAATAATCAACCTTAAGGTGATTTTTGTCCGAACCAATAGCAAGGCCAGCACCAGCCCCGCACCGATCGCGCCGCCGATCCAGCCGATCTTGACGGCCCAGAACGGATGCGCGCCCAATCTTTCGGGCAGGCCCAACCGGGCGAGTGCGTATACGATGAGAACCGCGCCTGCCAGCGCCAGAACCTGTCTGCCCATTCCCGTCCCTCGTGCAATCGGTGACTTGGACCAGAATCGCAAAGTACCAGCAGAACGCAACGCCCCGCACGCAGACGTGATGGCGCGTCAGCCGCGACTGTCACGCCGCAGAAGCATCACCTTGTCACCCAGATCCACACTCTCGCGCATCACTTGGTAACCAAGCGCGCGGGCAATCGCGAAAGAGGCATCATGCCCATCCTCGATCATCGCATGGCTGACCCCGCCGAAAGGTTGCACATCAAACCAGCGATGCGCGGCGGTAACCGCCTCGCGCCCATACCCCCTGCCATGGGCGGAAGCGGTCAGAACCCATCCGGCCTCGGGGGCCGCATCGAAATCGTCACCGATCCCGCGCATGCCGGTGAAAAACCCGGTCTGACCCAGAAAGGCCCCATCCGCGCGCCGTGTGATCGCCCATTGGCCGAACCCCTCGATCGCCCAGTTCCCGGCGACCTTCAGAAAGACATTCCAGCTTTCGGCCAGCGGGCGCGGCTTGTTGCCGATGAAGCGCACCACGTCCGGCTCTTGCCAGATCGCGGCAAAGACGGGGAAATCCGCCTTCACCATACCCCTGAGGATCAGCCGTTCGGTTTCAATCACGGGAATCAATTGCGTCTCCCTGCCCTGTTCCAATCCATCGTGACCGGGTTTGGCAGGCAGTACCAGATATCGCCCGAAGGAACGTATCGCCTCCGGTTGGAACTGTTACAAAGCTCCGGCCCGTCCTTACTCGCGTGATAGCCTTTGCTTTGAACGTTTCTGCCAACTACTTGGCTGCTTTGCTTTTCCTGATTTCCTTTTTCTTGTCCTTCAGAGCAGCTTTCTTATATTTTTTTAACGCCTTAACCGCCTCATCAAGCTTTACAGTGGCGGTCTTTAGTTTGGCCTTCGCCTTCTTTTTCATGCGCTTGGCTGCCTTGAGCGCAGCTTTTGCATCCGCCTTGGGCTTCTTTGGCACCAACTTGATCACATTGGTCGGCACATCCCCAGGCACCTTTGTTTTCTTGCTTTGGGAGGACGGCGCGGTCGTCTTACTTTGCGCAGCTTTGATAAAGTCCTCTGCCCTCGTCACGGTGACACCACGGATCGTAGTCAGATCCTGAATGCTGGCATGAACGAGATCAGTCTTCGTGTGGATCCCCATAGCCTCAAGGGCGCTCTTGGTGGATAGCCCAATACCGGGGATGGTCAGCAGTTCGGACATGAACGTCTCCTTAATTTCGGGATGAAAGGGGGGATCGGAAGGGATGAGTAAATGAGCGGGCCGACCCAATAC
>NZ_JBARVQ010000336.1:0-1973 GCF_049646345.1 Albidovulum sp.
GCGGCACTCGGCAATCTGATTCGGGTGCCCGACATCGTCACATATGCGATGATCATCTGGGTCGGCGGGGTCGTTCTGACCATCTTCGGCTGGGACCGGGGACGGCAGCACCAATTGCCCGTGATCCATCTCGTCTTCATGCTGCCCCTGCCGCAGATCCTCTACTGGAAGCTGACGATCTTCCTGCAATGGGTCTCCTCTGCGCTCGGCGTGTGGTTCGTCAGCCTGATGGGCGTTGCCGTCTATCTGGAAGGCAACGTGATCGACCTTGGCGTCTACAAGCTGCAGGTCGCCGAGGCCTGTTCAGGCCTGCGTTACCTTTTCCCGATCCTGTCCTTCTCTTACCTCTTCGCGATCCTTTACCGGGGCCCCTTGTGGCACAAGATCGTGTTGCTGATCTCGGCAGCGCCACTGACGGTCCTGATGAATTCTATCCGCATCGGCGTGATCGGCGTTCTGGTCGACCGCTACGGGATCGAACAGGCAGAGGGCTTTCTACACTTCTTTGAAGGCTGGGTGATCTTCCTCATCTGCATCCTCATCCTCTTTGCAATGGCCATCGGCCTGCAACGGCTGACACCCGACCCCAAACCCTTGTCAGAGGCGATTGATCTGGATTTCGAAGGCTTCGGCGCGATCCTGACCCGTGTCTTCGCCATCCGCGCGACGCCCGCACTGGCGCTGGCTGCGATCCTGACCGCAGCGGCGTCACTTGCCTGGAACACGCTGCCCGCGCCGCCTGCCACAGCCGTGGCGCGCGATCCGCTGCTGCTGTTCCCGCGCCAGATCGACGATTGGCAAAGTTTCACCGTGGCGCTTGAACCGAAGGTGGAAAAGGTGCTGGCCGCCGATGATTACCTGAACGCGTTCTATCAGCGTCCGGGCGGCGATATCGTCAGTTTCTTCGTCGCCTATTACGATAAGCAGACCGAGGGGCAGGGAATCCATTCCCCCGAAGTGTGCCTGCCGACCGGCGGCTGGGAAGTGTTCAGTTTCACCGAAACCCCGGTGGACATGACCGATGTCGGCTATGGCCATTTCACCGCCGTGCGCGCCGTGATCCAGAAGGGTCTGGAAAAACAGCTCGTCTATTACTGGTTCGAAGGGCGTGGCAAGCGCCTCTCGAACGATGTCCGGGCCAAGCTGTCGGTCCTGACCGACAGCCTGACTTTGGGCCGCACCGACGGGGCGCTGGTGCGCTATGTGACCCCCATCGGCCCGGGTGAGACCGAGGCCGTCGCGGAAGAGCGGCTGTTGGGATTCATGGCCGAAAGCCTGCCGACCCTGCCGCGCTTCGTGCCGTTCTGACCAGCATGTCACAACACAGCGCCATCGCGCCGGTGACTTGGGTGATCCTGATCCTCTGCACGGTCCCGGAACTACTACTGAGCGGGGCGGATGCAGGTCTGCTGGGTGATCGTGGCTGGCGTGGGGACGTCTATGAATTCGGGGCATTCTGGGGCGGTTTGCTGCATGACTGGCAACCGAATTACCCAGGCCAGCCCTGGCTGATGTTCATCACCTACGGCTTTCTGCATGGCGGGCTGGTTCATCTTGTGATGAACATGACGGTCTTCGTCTCGCTCGCGAAGGCTCTGGTCGAAGCGTTGGGACAGATCCGGTTTCTTCTGCTCTACACCGTCTCGCTGATCATGGGGGCCTTGTTCTTTGCCCTGCTCGGCGCGCAGGACGCGCCCATGGTCGGGGCGTCGGGCGCGATATTCGGGTTGGTCGGCGCTTATCTGACCCGTAACGGTATCAGACGCGCGCGTATCGGGGCGGCGCTGCGGCCGGTTCTCGACTCGGTCATCGTGCTGATCCTCTTGAACATCGCGCTTTGGTGGGTGCTGGATGGTCAACTGGCCTGGGAGGCGCATCTGGGCGGGTTCATAGCCGGGGTGGCATTCACGCTGGTGAGCGGCCCCCGAAGGAGGGTGGGTTAGAGTGTGTTGCGCCTAATCGGTTTCATATCC
>NZ_JBARVQ010000337.1:0-11765 GCF_049646345.1 Albidovulum sp.
GGGCGTGACCAAGGTGGAACTGGACGAACTTCTGACCCGCGCCGATTTCATCACTTTGCATGTGCCCCTGACCGACAAGACCCGCAATATCCTGTCGGCCGAGAACATCGCCAAGACCAAGAAGGGCGTGCGTATCATCAATTGCGCCCGGGGCGGTCTGGTGGATGAGACGGCCCTCGCCGAGGCGTTGAAATCGGGTCATGTCGCGGGGGCGGCTTTCGACGTCTTTGAAACCGAACCGGCAACGGCCAGCCCGCTCTTCCATCTGCCGAACGTCGTCGTGACCCCGCATCTGGGTGCCGCCACGACTGAGGCGCAGGAAAACGTTGCCCTTCAGGTTGCTGAACAGATGTCGGACTACCTGCTGACGGGGGCGGTGCAGAACGCGCTCAACATGCCCTCGGTCACCGCCGAAGAGGCCGCCGTCATGGGGCCGTGGCTGAAGCTCGCCCAGCATCTGGGCGCTTTTGCGGGTCAGATGACGGATGAGCCGGTCAAGGCGATCAACATCCTTTATGACGGTACCGTTGCCAAGATGAACCTTGAGGCGCTGAATTGCGGCGCCATTTCGGGGATCATGAAGGCCACGAACCCGGACGTGAACATGGTCTCGGCCCCGGTCGTCGCCAAGGAACGGGGCATCAAGATCTCCACCACTCACCAGGAAAAGGGCGGCGTCTTTGACGGTTACATGAAGCTGACCGTGGTGACGGAGAAACGCGAACGCTCCATCGCGGGCACCGTCTTCAGCGATGGCAAGCCGCGCTTTATCCAGATCAAGGGCATCACCATCGACGCCGAGATCGGGGCCCATATGCTCTACACCACGAATGACGACGTGCCGGGCATTATCGGAACGCTTGGTCACACGCTTGGCAATGCCGGGGTGAACATCGCCAACTTTACCCTTGGCCGGGCAGCGCAGGGCAGCGATGCCATCGCGCTTCTCTATCTCGACGAAGCACCGAAGGTGGAGGTGCTGCGGGCGCTGGAGGCCACCGGCATGTTCAGCCAGGTCAAGCCGCTGGTCTTTGACGTGGCCTGACCGATATTGGCCGGCGCCTCAGCCGGGTGCCGGCCTGTCGGACAGCTAGGAACACTTTGTCTTATCGTCGGCTTGTGTCGCGCTTGCTCCCGGGCGAAAGGCGTTCAGCCACCAAGTCCACAAAGGTCTCTCAGCCCGAATTCGCTGCGTGCTGCATGGACGTCTGCCTGACCCCGATGGGTCAGCCGTGCTGCCCGAGAGTGCACGCCTGACCGTCACTTCGTGTCAAAGCGCTGGCCGTAGTGGGCGAGCTTCGCATCACAAAGCGTCTCAGATGTCGAACGTGGCGAAAACCGGCGCGTGATCCGAGGGTTTTTCCCACCCACGGACATGGCGCAGAACACGGCTGCCATGCGCGGCATTGGCGATATCGGGCGTCGACCAGACATGATCCAGCCTGCGTCCCTTATCGGCTGCGTCCCAGTCGGGCGACCGGTAGGACCACCAGCTGTAGAGCAGCCCCTCGGGAATGTCCTGCCGGGTGATATCCACCCATTTACCCGCCTCCATCGCCTGGCCCAGATGCTCCACCTCAACCGGCGTATGGCTAACGATCTTAAGAAGCTGTTTGTGTGACCACACATCGTCTTCACGCGGGGCGATGTTGAGGTCACCGACAAGGATCGACTTCTGCGGTTTGTCGGAATGCGCCCAGTCCCGCATCGCGGTCACATAGTCGAGCTTCTGGCCGAATTTCTCGTTCTGCTCACGGTCCGGGATGTCGCCGCCCGCAGGCACATAGAAGTTGTGGATCGTGACACCATTCTCAAGCTGCCCGGCAATATGGCGGGCATGGCCAAGATCGACGAAATCATGCGCCGCGACTTCCTTGATCGGCAGCTTGGAAAAGATCGCCACGCCGTTATAGCCCTTCTGCCCGCGTGCAACCATGTGGGTGTAGCCCAGCGCCTGAAAGCCTTCGACCGGGATCTTGTCCACCGGAGACTTGCATTCCTGCAGGCAGAGGATGTCCGGCATCTCCTCTTTCATCAGCGTCTGCACCAGACCTTCGCGCAGTCGGACAGAGTTGATGTTCCAGGTGGCGATGGTGAAGGGCATGGCTGTCTCCTTGATCCTTGGCCGCGCGACCTTAACGGTGCTGAAAGGCGGCGGCAACGCGCCAACCGCACCTCTCGCCACTTGAGCCCGGCCCCGGTCCATGCAAGATCACTGCACCCGGAGAAAAGGAACGAACCATGCGCTTGCTCATTGCCTTCGCCCTGTCCGCATTGCTGGCCCTTCCCGCCTTTGCGCGGCCGCTTGCCACGGATGAGATGGACACTCTGGGCAAAGCGGTGGACGGCTACCTTGCCGCCATCGAAAAGGCCGATGCGCCCGCCATTGTCAGTGCCCTGCCGCCCCGCATTCTCAATGTCTTTGCCGGGGCCACCGGGACCGAGGCGAAGAAGCTGGAGGCGACGCTGGTCGACCAGACCAAGGCGATGATGAAGGACAGCCGGTTCCGCGATCTCGCCTATGGGCGGTCGCAACTTGTGGCCGAGGATGCGGCCCTTGCCGACGGGACCGCAGTGACCTGGGTTCTGATCCCTACGGCCTTCGTGTCAGAAACCAAAAGCGGCAAGACCAAGCATGAGCAACCGCTTCTGGCGCTGAATGAAGGCGGTGACTGGTACTTCCTGCGGATCGACGGACCGCAGAGCCAGCAGCTTGCCGCCATCGCCTACCCGTTTCTGGCCGAGATAGAGTTCCCGCCGTCATTGGCTTCGGCCGTCAAGTAAGTTCTGCGCTTCAGCTCATGGGTCTTTCTTCTTCGACAACCACCCATACGTCAAACACCTTCATCCGCCGTGTCGCCGGTGCGCTGACCGGACGCCTGTCACGCACGTCGAAGGCTCCCTGATGCAGCGGGCATTCGATGACATGACCATCTAAGTAACCGTAACACAGGTTGGCTCCGCCGTGATTGCAAAGTGCGAGCGACACGTAGAGTCCGGTCAGCGTGTCATAGACCGAAAACCGCCTCTGGCCGAGTCTGACTGCCTTGACCCATCCCTGTTCCAGCGCATCGCCTGCGAGCGCCGCATGGCCGAACGCGGGATCAAGGCGGTGAAGTTCCCGACCGTAAAAAGCCTCGACTGCAGAACGATCCATTCGCTGAACAAGATGGTGGTGTGCCCTTCCGACACGGTCTGAACAGACCCAAATTTGTCGAATTTGCCACAGCACCGCCTATTATTTCCGACACCGGCACATTACGGACAAAGGCGGCAAAGGCTGGGTCGATCTACTATGTAATCATAGACACTAGTTTAATAATTTGGCATCGTCGCCTTTGAGGTGATCTTGCTGTGGGAATTTGCATTGTTAAAGACGAGCGTTAGCCTAACCGCAGTAGTGCTGTGGTTGGCATTTTCAAGTTTGCTGTTTGTATCGGGTTATTTGCTGTTGACTGCGTGCGACCTTGGATGGGGTTGGCTCAACTATTGCAAATCCCCAGCTCAGGTAACTTTGCTGGATATTCAAAAGGAAAATAGGTCGCTATTGCTGCAGCGCGACAATTGGTTGGAGCGGATCAATCAGGCCAAACAATGTGTGATCCCGACACCAGGGGAATCGGAGCCCACTGACGAAGAGACGCAGATTCCTGAAGAGGAATTGGCGCGGTGTCAGGTACCCCCTGCAGACGATCTGTTAGTCGTCCTTGATGTGTCACTTAGCATGGGTTGGGATTATGGTGCGGATCCAGCTATTCTCCAGCAGCTAGACAGTCTCGCAAGGCGCTATCAGCGAGCTGGTCTTTTTGACAAGCAACGCATCTATCAAGAATACCAGAGGACTGAGCGACGGGTGACGGACCCTAGTAAACCCGACCGTATTGATATTGCCCGGCGGGCCCTCACCCCGCTAGTCAGGAACCTGCCTGAGAATACGCGGCTAAAACTGCTTAGCTTTGCGCAATGCAATGTGTCGGTCAGAAATGAGGGTATCTATACGTCCGACAAGGCATCTGAATACGAAGATGCACTGCGACAGCTAAGGCTTCGCGATTCGACGGCATTGGCTGCGGCGATCGACTCGATCCCCAGCCAGACGCAGGCCGGGCGCAGCCCGGACCGACCCGTCAACATCGTAATCCTATCGGATGGTGAAGATAGTTGTAACGGGGATCCATGCGCTGCGGCAGCAAGGCTGAAACAAAAGCTACCCCATGCCAATGTGAGTGTCGTGTCGCTGGCGAAAACGGCTTCTGCGAATGCTTGTATTGCACGGGCGACCGGCGGCCGGTTTCTTGAAGCTGATGACATCGAAGGTCTGATGCGCGCCGTTCGGCAAGCAGGTGGCCAATTGTCGGCGGATGAATGCCTTGCCGTGAATCAAAGCGAAAAACAGGGCGAGTCCAGCTCGGAGGGAAAGAATGAGTGAACAATCTCCAAATCCAGCGCCGAGTGCCATAACGCAGAGACAAAGCGACGGTGAGGTTCTCAAACAGGCCAACTGGATCGCACCTGTCGTCGCAGTTACATTTGCGGCGATTCTGCTGCTTGTTCTGCTCATACCAGGAGTGTTGCGGTATCCGGCCCAGCCCGAAGAAGCTGTTGTTGCTGCTCTCAAGGACAGCAATCAGAGCCTGAAGGAAGAAATCAGTCGGCTCGGTACGATTGAGCGGGGTGATGTGTGTGTGTATGAAGGCGAACTTTATCCCTTGTCAGTCGAAGAGAAAGAATCCGCACCGGATCCGTCCCAGCGTATCGACTTATTGCCGCCTACACCGTCTCGTTCTCAGCCCAATCCCGAGGCAGTGCCGGAGACCGACGAAGCGTTTGGCGGCACTATGGACGACCTGCTGCGCGGCGGTACGGTCCTGATTCTGCGGATTGAAGATAAAGGACTAGTATCGGGGACAGGGTTTTTCGTGAGCGAGACCCATGTCGCGACGAACTCTCACGTGGTTGGCGAAGCGAGCGAACTGATCGTGACCAATGACGTTATCGGTAAACCGGTGAAAGCGAGGGTAGTCGCCAAGTCTCCGGATCCAACAGGTATGAGACTGCCGCAACCTGATTTTGCGTTGCTTGAACTGGAGGAGCCGGTCGCCTCCGCGATTCCGCTTAGCCTTGCTGCCGCGGCGCGGACACAAGGTGTTTACGCCAGTGGCTATCCGGGTTTCTTCCTGGAGGGTGAAGTAGTTGCCTATGCCAAGGCAATTTCGCAGGGTAGGGAGGCAAAGCCGCCTCAGGGCCGGGTGACAAACGGTATCGTGACGACGATCCAGACTGCCCAGCGACCCACTGGCGCGCTTGAATTCATTCCGCATACCGCCAGCCTGTCTCCCGGCAATAGCGGCGGACCTTTGGTCGATCTGTGCGGTCGGGTCGTTGGAATTAATACATTTGTCACACAGTCAGACGGGGGCGATCTCGTTCTTCATGGCGACTATGCTCTTGCAAGTCAGAACCTCGCCGAATTTCTGGGTTCCAACAATATCTCGCCGCCCTTCCTTTCGACCGCCTGCAGCGGCGCGACTAAACTTGCGTCGGAGTAGTCATGGCGCGGAGATTTCTAACTGAGACAGACAGTTCCGGCTTCCGCGCGCTGGTCGTAGGACAACATCAAGTCCACGACAGTTGGGATCAGATTCAGGCGTTTCTGAAATCCAAGCTGACCGCGGAGCACGCGGCAATCTTTGCGGAACCTTATCGAGGGAAGGGGTCGATTTCCTGGATGGCATCATCTGATGCCGAACCCAAGCCTTTGAGGGATCTGGACGAAGAAACACAGAGTGCGGTAGTCGGAAAACTAACTGCACTTCTGGCTGATATCAGTGCGCTGGCGGAAGAAATGGAAGCCAGCAACCAAACGCAGCAGCGGCAATGGGCGTCTCTGCTTAAGGATATACAGCGGTTGCCGGCAGGCAAAAACCTCTCAGAAATGGTTTATGAGGCTGATGGTCAGCCCATTCTTCTGCTATGGGGAATGCGCGACGAAAACTCCGTTGAGTTAAGTGCGCTGTTAACAGAGCGCCTTATCCAAACGCAGCAGGTACGAAGGGCTACTGCCGGTCCCGCGGCGAAGGCGGTTGCTTCAGGTCCGATTGCAGCGGTTGGGCGGTCTTTTTGGATCTGGCTGCTGTGGCTCCTGTTTATATTTATTCTGGCGATCATCCTTTGGCTTTTGCTTCGCGCCTGCTCGGCGGGCGTCCCCGCTGGTTTCAGTTTTTTCGGTAATTGCGCCAGCCCGTCCATCGTGGCCGAAGCCGAGGATGAACGCGCTGAATTGCTGCTCGAATTGGAACGGTTACGCAGGCTGGCGTCGCAGTCGCCACAATGTCGCCTGGATTCGTCCGAGGCCGATCGCACCATAGTTCCTGGTGAAGCCACAGATCCAAGCCGGGCCACTCAGGTCGATCCCAAGGCTGATCCGAATGTCAATCCCACGGCTGAAACGGACGAGCCAACACCGATTCCGGATTTTGATGAAACAGATATCGACCGGGCTCGTGAAGAAGCGTCAGGACAGGAGGGCGATGTGACGGTGACACTTCTTTGGAATGGCTATAGCGACCTCGACCTGATGATTGACTGTCCGGGCGGTGGGCGCGTGGTCAAATCCAGAGGTGTCCAGACGAAATGCGGCGGCAGAGTTGATGTCGATGCTAATCTTTGTTCCGAGCGTGAACGCGCACAGGTCGGTGCCGTTTGTAGCCGTTACAGCAACCAGCCTCAACAAAACCCTGTTGAGAATGCATTTTTTTTCGCGGATGGCGCGGAGGCTGGGCAATATAAGGTGCTGGTCCGCCACTACGCATCTTCGAAGGACTCTGCGAATGCAGCAGTTCCTTTTGTCCTGCAAATTCGGCGTGGTGATGAACGCAAGCGATATCAGGGCACAATCGAACCCGGCAAGCTTGACGAAGTTGCCCGATTTTCAGTGATAGAATAGATAGGAAGTCACCAGTGCTCAAATCCATCATTGATTTCCGCGAAAGTGAAATGGTCAGCCTGATCCCTAACTCAGGGGTTCAGTTCATGGATTTTGCTTTTTCCGAAAGCCATGTCGAGAGCGTGGCCCGTCCGGTGACTTTTGTGGAGCATAGCGACTCTGCTTTCGAGGTCACAATCTTTCCCGTTCATATCGATCAGGAGTCGGAGGAAAGAACTCGTTTTTACTACCCGCGTGACACAAGCGTCATGCAGGAAGTGGACGACGACAATGTCTACAGCGTCAAGGTTACTGACGCTCTTAGGCGATTCGACAGGGAATGGCTGCCTTTCCCTTTCTTCCGCCGCTCAGACAAAGGTTTTGACGAAGGGCCGACGACCTGGGCGCGCATCAAGATCGTAAGGCTTGCGGAACCAGATGAAAAAGGTCGCGAATATCGGCTCATTCTGGCGTTCGATACGTTGTTGACGCCGCGCCTGCCTGGGCAGCCATACACCGCCCCAGAGGAAAACAGCGACGCAACAGACAAAGTCTATTTTGGATTCTGCGCCGATCATGATCGGAATGTCGGTTTTATGAGCCGGGGATGGGTGTCGAATTGGCTGCGTGAAGCTTATGTGCGCGGCTTGGCGCGCCAAAATAATAGGCCCATAGAAAAAGTTACGGTCAACCGGCCGGGTGAACACTGGGCGGCCTATATGACTTTGATAGAAGCCATCAAGACGGCCTGCGAAATACCGGGTATCGAACTGGTCGATATCTTTTCACGCCATGGTCGGGTCGAACCTGTTGATGTCAGCTTGGTGCTTGATGTCGGCAACAGCCGCATCTGCGGTGTGTTGGTGGAGGACAGCGATTCGCATTCCTATGCCGATGTGGCGCAGACGTATCGGCTGGAACTGCGGGATTTGAGTCGCGTCGAAGAGGTCTATTCTGAGCCGTTTGAGAGTCGTATAGAATTCGCGTCTTCGAATTTCGGCTCAGTGCGTCATGCGAGTGATTCCGAGCGTACGAAGCGCGAGGCCTTCTGGTGGCCTAGTCCTGTGCGGATAGGGCCCGAAGCAGCGCGGCTTGCCTCCCTGACTGATGGTACTGAGGGCAGCAGCGGTCTATCCAGCCCGAAACGATACCTATGGGACACGGAAGAACGCCCTCAACCCTGGACAAACAACAATGCCCATCTCGAAGCGGATGCCGAACCGCAGGAAATTCGTGGCCCGATCATCTCGCGGCTAACAGAGAGTGGGCAGCTTGTCGCTCGGGTAAAAGGTGCCATGCCGGGTCTGATGCGGCGCTATTCACGAGCTTCGGTTTACATGCTGATGCTGTGTGAATTGCTGATCCAAGCGGCGACTCAAGTCAATTCTGTTGATGTTCGTCGCAATCGCGCCAATTCCGGAGCGCCCCGCAGGATCAAACAGGTGATTCTTACCCTTCCTACCGCCACGCCCCTGGCCGAGCAGAAATTGATGCGAGAGCGGATTTCCGAGGCGGTCGACATAGTTTGGGATGTTATGGATTGGGATGAAGGTTCCGATGGTGGTGCCGTGTTGAGAAAACCCATTATCCACCTGGACTGGGACGAAGCGACCTGCACGCACCTAGTTTATCTCTATGACGAAATTCGGGACAAGTTTCGTGGCACACCACGGGAGTTCATATCACTCGTCGCGCAATCACCACGCAACAAGGCGGGTGGGGAGCAGCTTAAGGTTGCCAGTATTGATATCGGCGGTGGCACAACCGACCTGATGATTTTGTCGCACATTATTCAGCCCGGTACCGATACTGTGCTTGCGCCGGAACAGGTATTCCGAGAAGGTTTCCGCCTTGCGGGTGACGATATACTCAAAGAAATCGTCGAGCACTATCTGCTTCTAGAAATCAGTACCTGGCTTGGTGAGATTGGGGTCGGCAATCAAGCCATGCTGCTGACCCGGCTCTTCGGTGGCAATGTCGAAGGTATGGGACAGCGGGAAAGAACCATGCGGGCGCAATTGGTGGCTCAGGTGTTTTCGTCCGCTGCCATCGGATTGCTGAATCGCTATGAAAAAGGGGATTGCGCACAAGGTGATAAGCTGCGCCTTGGGGATTTGCTGCTGAGGGATACAGTGGTTGCTGAACCAGCGCTCAGGTGGTTCGGCGAAGCAGCCGGTTTAACGACCCATTCCGGGCACACTCTGCTCGATGCCACGATAGGCTTTGACGCCTCCCTGATCGAACGTCTGATTGACGGCCTTGTCGGCCCTATGATCCGAGATTTGTGCGATCTAGTACGCTGTCACGATTGCGATATCCTGCTGATTTCCGGGCGCCCCTCACAGTTCCCGATCATTCGCCGGATGATCGAAGCGTCAATGCCGGTACCGGCAAACCGCATCATATTTATGGGGCAGTATCCGGTGGGAAACTGGTATCCGTTCCGATCAGATGATCGCCGCATTCGCGACCCAAAGACAACTGCCGTGGTCGGCGCGATGCTGGCTCATATTTGCCAGAAATCGGTTAGCAACCTAACTCTTCGCACTGACGGCCTCAAGATGCGCTCGACTGCGAAATTCATCGGCACGATGGAGGCTGAGGGCAAAATACCCAACCAAAAGGTTCTGCTCAAAAACGTCAATCTGGACACAGGCAAGGGTGTCGATGCATTCGAGCTGTCGATGGAGAGCAGTACTTTCATTGGCTTCCGCCAATTGCCGATTGCCCGCTGGCAGGGGTCTCCGCTCTATCATGTTCATTTCGCCGATCCTGACAAGCTGTCGCGGATCAAGTTACCGCTGAAGGTGAAGTTTGAACGTAACGACAACACTCGCGAAGGTGAAGAAGAAGAGGCGATGGAAGATTTCAAGGTCGTATCAGTGGAACAGGCCGACGGGGAGGGTATGTCTCACAAGGCTGTTGTATGCCGCGTGCAGACGATGGTGATCGAAAATCAGGCCGAAGCGGGATATTGGCTGGATACCGGCGTGCTGCAGATGGGGGAGAAGTAGATGTCGAACCCGGCTAGGAACGATATAGAATTGCGCGATAAGGATCGCGCGCTGGCGGATCGGTGCAATGCTGCTGCCGCGGCATCTTCGAAGGCGGTTGAATGGCTGGACAAGCATCGCGAACCAAGTCCTCGAATTTCGAATCTGCAAAAGCAGCTGCGTCGGCAGGCAGTTGAGGCGCGCCGCCTGGGTACGGCGGCCGCACGGCCGATGTCGGTGGGTGTTTTTGGTGCGAGCCAAATGGGAAAATCCTTCCTGATCGGCAAATTGATCCGCCCAAAGGAGCGCCCTGTCGATGTCATTTTTGGCAAAGGCAACGATGCGGTTCGGCAGGATTTTCTATCACAGGTGAACCCGTCGGGCGGGGATGAGACAACGGGCCTCGTAACACGGTTTTCACTAAGATCTTTCGATACGCCTGCGGGTAATCCCGTGGTGTTACGGATGCTGCGAGAGGTCGATATCCCTAAAATTTTGGCCAACACGTTTCTATTTGACCTGAAAGGCCAATACCGTATTCAACCCGACCCGAAGGTGGAAAGTATCGAAGACCGGTCGCTTACGCCCGAGCGGATCGATCAACTGGCGCAGAAGCTTGAACCACTACGCCAATCCAAGCCGCAGCCCGGGATGAGCATAGAAGACGTTTATGAACTTCGAGAATACGTTGAGAAAAACCTTGAAGATCATGTGCTTAGTCAGGAAACGGCCGAGGGGTATTGGCATTTTCTGGAAACCATGGTGCCCTTCTTGGATGGACCTGGGCGAGTGCTCGCGCTGTCGCCGCTCTGGGCTGAACTGGAGGAGTTTAACGACCTTTATTCCACGCTGAAATCGGCGTTGGACCAGCTTGGGCATCCCAAATTGGTTTTTACCGGCCTGAACGCTTTGGCAAACCGGAGCAAGGGGGTTCTACATGTCAATACGCTGCGAGATCTCGATTCTGATGGCTCACCGGAAACCTTGGCGGTGGTTTCGGACACCAATGCCAATGTAACCCTTCCGATGTGCGTGGTTACTGCACTGACCGCTGAACTTTGCGTCACATTGGAATCTGCGCCGTGGCCATTTTTTACTCATACGGACCTTTTGGATTTTCCCGGAGCAAGATCCCGTGAAAACACCACGGTGCACGATTTTCTGCGCGCCCCGTCTGAGCCGAAGGCGCGGTCCAACTGTTTCTTGCGCGGAAAGGTCGCGGTACTTTTCGACAATTACGCTGCTGATCTAGACCTTAATGTCATGCTGCTTTGTGCAGGTCCCGAAAACTTTGAAGTGAAATCGTTACCGAATCTTCTGAAAGACTGGATCACACGGACACACGGCGAGACACCAGCCAAACGAAGCCGTGTCCCCACCGGACTGTTCTATTGCCTGACGAAATGTGACACGCTTTTCATCCGGAGGGTGGGGCTTGAGGATCCTATTACCGCGCGGTTCGAGAACAACATTGAAGCCTATCCGTGGTGGATCAAGGAATGGGTGCCCGGAAAGACATTCGACAACGTCTTTTTGATCCGCAATCCTGCAATCGAAGATCGTGGAGTATTCGAATATGAGGAAAAACCGGAAGGCTCACCCGATGATTTCGTACCACCCGAAACTGGGCATACACGTGAGTTCCAACAATATCTGGACGACAAGTTCAGCAATCTGTTCCTGAACAACGCCATAGTCCAGGAACACGTCGCTCAGCCTGAGATGAAGTTGAAAGGGTTGCTTGAATTAAACGATGGTGGAACCTCGCTACTGGCAGAGTCCTTAGCGCCAGTTTGTAATCCGGACCTGAAGTACGATCAAATCCTGCCGCGGGCAGAGTCGACCAT
>NZ_JBARVQ010000338.1:0-2195 GCF_049646345.1 Albidovulum sp.
AAGTGGCCATGCCCTGATCCAGTCCTATCTCAGGACGCTGACCGCCCAGCCGGGTGTCTACCGCATGCTCGATGCCGACGGTCGCGTGCTTTATGTCGGCAAGGCACGGAACCTGAAGGCGCGGGTCTCGAACTATGCAAGGCCTGCGGGCCATTCGGCGCGGATCGCCCGGATGATCCACGCCACCCATTCTATGATGTTCCTGACGACGCGGACCGAAACCGAGGCGCTGCTGCTTGAACAGAACCTGATCAAACAATTGAAGCCGTATTTCAACGTCCTGCTGCGAGACGACAAGTCGTTTCCGAACATCCTCGTGTCAAAGGAACACGCCTTTCCGCAGATCAAGAAGCATCGCGGCGCGAAAAAGGAAAAGGGCGATTACTACGGACCCTTCGCCAGCGCCGGGGCGGTGAACCGCACGCTGAACCAGCTTCAGAAGGTGTTTTTGCTGCGCAATTGTTCCGATGCGGTGTTCGCGGGCCGGACCCGGCCCTGCCTTCTGCACCAGATCAAGCGCTGCGCCGCGCCCTGCGTCGGCTATGTGGATGAGGCCGAGTACGGCGCACTTGTCACCGATGCCGAACGCTTCCTGCAAGGCCGTTCGACCCAGGTGCAGGCCAAGCTGGCCGAGGATATGGCCGCCGCCTCGGACGCAATGGAATTCGAACGCGCCGCCGCCTTGCGCGACCGGATCAAGGCGCTGACCCAGATCCAGCAGGTGCAGGGCATCAACCCGCGCGGCGTGGCCGAAGCGGATGTGGTGGCATTGCATATGGAGGGCGGGCAGGCCTGCGTGCAGGTCTTCTTCATCCGCGCCAATCAAAGCTGGGGCAACCGTGACTTCTACCCCAAGACCGGATCGGGTGCGGAAGAGGCAGAGGTGCTGGAGGCCTTTCTTGGTCAGTTCTATACCGACAAGGAACCGCCACGCCTGATCCTTCTTTCGCATTCGATCGAAGATGCCGACCTGATGACCCAGCTTCTGTCGGACCGCGCCGGGCGCAAGGTGGAAATCACCGTCCCGCAACGCGGCGAAAAGGCGGAACTGGTGGAAAACGCCGCCCGCAATGCCCGCGAAAGCCTCGGGCGGCGGATGAGTGAAAGTGCGGCACAGACCAAGCTTCTTGACGGGCTGGCCGAGGCCTTCGACCTCGATGCCCCGCCGCGCCGGATCGAGATTTACGACAACTCGCACATTCAGGGCACCAATGCTGTCGGCGGGATGGTCGTTGCGGGGCCAGAAGGGTTCATCAAAAGCCAGTACCGCAAGTTCAACATCAAGGGCACCGACCTGACCCCCGGCGACGATTTCGGCATGATGAAAGAGGTGCTGACCCGGCGTTTTGCACGCCTTCTGAAAGAAGACCCGGACCGTGAGACCGAAGCCTGGCCCGACCTTCTGCTAATCGACGGCGGCGCCGGGCAGGTTTCGGCCGTGGCATCAATCATGGAGGAGATGGGCGTCGAGGATATCGCCATGATCGGGGTCGCCAAGGGGATCGACCGCGATGCGGGGAAAGAGGAATTCCACCGTCCCGGCAAACGCCCCTTCGCCCTGCCGCATAATGCGCCCGTCCTCTATTTCGTCCAGCGCCTGCGGGACGAGGCGCATCGCTGGGCCATCGGTGCGCATCGTGCGAAACGCGCAAAAGCCGTTGGGGCCACGCCCTTGGATGAGGTGCCCGGTGTCGGGGCGACCCGCAAACGCGCCCTGCTCCAGCATTTCGGTTCCGCGAAGGCGGTCAGCCGTGCCGGGCTAGACGACCTGAAAGCGGTGGACGGTATCTCGGAAAAGGTCGCTCAGACAGTCTATGACTTCTTCCATGCGAGCCCGTGACACACGTTGTCAGCTGCAGTCTACGCCATCGACCGCCTGACGAATGACATCGCCATCTTCTTGTCCGATATAGCGACTCCAGCCGAGGTGGTAGGCCTTACCGTCACTGCCCGAATTGATGAACTCCGCTGCAAGAGTGCCATCCGGCGCGATGATCAGGATGCGGCCAGAGTTCTCCTCCTCCACCATGATGTGACCCGAAGGCAAATAGTCGGCGAGGCCTTCGGACGGGCTTCTCAATCCGGCTTGCTGAACGACCCCTGGATGAACCAGGGTCACTTCGTCGGTTTCAAAATCGTAGATCATCAGATTGCTAAGATCGTCGGGGCGGCCCGGCAGTTGCGCACGGTTGAGA
>NZ_JBARVQ010000339.1:0-1747 GCF_049646345.1 Albidovulum sp.
GGGCGAAGACCGCTCCGGTGGGGCTGGCGGCAGGGTTCGGGCCCCCAATCACATCAGCCGCCACCGACGAGGATCGACGGTTCCCGCCGGGCCGCGCAATCGGGGCGCGGGCAGATCCGGCAGGAGGGGCCGACAGGTTTGGGCGCGCCGTCCTGTGCTTCGGGGGGCGGCAGGATCAGCATCAGAGCCTCCACCACCTGCGGCCCGTCAAACCCGCCGGGATAGCGGGGTTCGCAATAGCCATAAGTGGTGAACCGCTGCGGCACCCGGCCCGCCATTTCAACCACCGCCCGGATCGGCGCCATCGGCCGGATCAGCGCCTCGTAAAGCGGCCAAAGGGGGCAGGCCGCGCCATGGCGGGGCAGTGCGAAACCCGGCGCGGGACGGCGGAAGGTCAATGTGCCCGAAGCGTCACAGGCGACAAGGCCAAGCGGCGGGCCCGCCCCTTCGGGCAAAGTGGCGAGGCGCCGGAATATCGGGCCAAGCCCGGTGCCCAGATGGCGCGCGAGTGCTGCCGGGTCGGGACCGGTCTGCTCCAGCGCCTCAAGGAAGCGGTCGAGCGGCAGCGCCAAAGCGTCGGCGCGGTAGCGTCCTATATGCGCCAGCGCCAGATGCCGTGCTGCATTGCTGGCCAGTTCCGGCACCCCGGCGATCAGGGCTTCGGGGGCCGGCGGATGGGGGCGTTCGAGAGGGGTCAGATGGTACTGCATCCGCGCGAGCCAGGCCTCGACCTCTTCCTGTGGCGACGAGAGGCCCGTTTCGGCCTCTTGCGAGGTGTCGAGATAGGCAACGAGTGCCGCCGCCGCCTCGCTCAGGCGGATGCTGTCCTCATAGATATTGCGGTGAAACCGCGCCCGCCAGTCCGGGGCAACATCCTCGCTTTCGGCGAGGATCGCGGCGGTGGAGCGGACCGAGGTCACGGCCGAGACGACCTCATGCAGCGAGGCCGAGAGGAACGGATCATGCGCCATGCGTTCATGCAGCGCCTCGACCGCGCGTTCCAGCCCGGCGATCCGCCCGCGCTGACCGGCGACAAGCGCGGCCCAGCCGGGAAAACGGCCAACGAATTCCTCGACCCGGGCCGCTTCAGGCTCAACGTCTCCGACTGCCCGGCCCGCCGCGGCCTCGCGCAGCCCGTCGAAAAGCGTGCTTTCCGCGCCCTCGGCCAGAGCCGCCTCCTCAACCCCCAGCGCATCGGCAAGGCGCGTCAGCAGATCGGCGCCGACCCGGCGGCGATTGTGTTCGATCAGATTGAGATAGGCAGGCGATATTCCGGCCATACGCGCCAGATCGGCCTGCTTCAGACCGATCAGAAGTCGTCTTTCCCTGACCCGGGTTCCGGTCAGCGCCGAACGCGCCATGATAACTCCGCCATCGGCGGGCATTCAGGCGCCCGCGAGACAGGTTTACAAGATTTTCAATTTATTTGAAAGCGTTGGCAGCGGCTTATCAGGATCCGCAATTCGGGGGGGCAACGTCGCGAATGCGTTCGACAGCCGGCTGGTCACCGATACATTCGGTCAGCTTGTGGGGGCTGCGCTCACATGCGCCAAGCATTGATACCGCCAGCACCAGCACGACTGCACCAAATTTCCGTCCCGCCATCCCGTTCATCGCCGTCCACACCCGTAAAACCGGCCATATGGCCCTTCTCGGGTCCGAGATAGACAGCGAACCGCGGCCGAGAGCAAGGAAAAACCGCCCCGGAAGCGCAAGTCCGGGGACGGAACCGGGACGCGCCCGACGC
>NZ_JBARVQ010000340.1:0-5943 GCF_049646345.1 Albidovulum sp.
GCCTTACTCATCAAGGCCGCCTATATCGACCCATATATCGACATGACCGGCTTCTGTGCGGAAGTTTCACTGAAATGAATTGGAAATGCCGCACATGGAACAGTTTGATCAGGAGCTGGCAAGCCGCGAAGCGGAAAGACTTGGTTCTTACCAGCCAAAGGGTTGGCGTGCAGAGCTTGCGCTTTCGGCAGTATTCGGCGTGCTGGTGCTGGTTTGGTTCGTTCTGGGCTAGGATATCAACACCGCAGCGCTCGCTATGTCCGAACCAGCCATCCGCCACGACCGATCCGCAAGCGCCAGCGAAACCGAGGAAACTTACGAAACCGATCAAATCTTAGGGGGAACAATGTCGGGCAAGAACGATTTCGCCATCACACGAACCAGCGGCCTGGGTGTGACCCCGGAACTGAGTTTCGGGGGAGTTACAAGCTTCCTGCGGAGGCCCTACACCAAGGACCTGACTTATGCCGATGTGGCGGTAAGCGGTATACCCTTCGACTGCGCGACGACCAGTCGGCCGGGTACCCGGCTTGGGCCGCGCCAGATCCGTGAAATGTCCGCCCTTTTGCCCTGGGAAGCGCCCTTTGGCTGGGCGGTCAATCCCTACGACACGCTGGCAATCGTCGACTATGGCGATTGCGCCTTCGATCATGCACTGGTCAGCACGATCCCACAGGCGATCACTGACCATATCCGCACGATTCTTGCCCATGGCGCGGTGCCGATCACGCTGGGCGGCGATCATTACATCACCTATCCGATCCTGAAGGCCATCGCCGAAAAGCACGGGCCGGTGGCGATCATCCAGTTCGACGCCCATTCCGATATCTGGCCCGACGACAACCCCGACCGTATCGACCACGGCACGATGATGTATCGCGCCGTGAAGGACGGGCTGGTGGATGTGGCACGCTCGGCCATGGTGGGGATCCGCACCACAATTGACGATCCTTTGGGTGTGACCATCCTAGATTCGCTCTGGGTGCATGAACATGGCCCCAAGGCGGTGATCGAGCGTCTGCGTCAGATCGTCGGCGATGGCCCGGCCTATGTGACCTTCGATATCGACGGGCTTGACCCGGCCTTCGCGC
This sequence comes from Albidovulum sp., assembly GCF_049646345.1. Classification (GTDB taxonomy): domain Bacteria; phylum Pseudomonadota; class Alphaproteobacteria; order Rhodobacterales; family Rhodobacteraceae; genus Albidovulum. The sequence goes on from NZ_JBARVQ010000340.1 coordinate 1,092, forward strand.
CCGGAACCGGCACGCCGGTCTTTGGCGGGTTGACCTCGGGCCAGGTCGCGCTGATCTTGCGCGGTCTTGCCGGGATCGACATCGTCGGCGGCGACGTGGTCGAGGTCAGCCCGCCGTTTGACACCACCGGGGCGACGGCGGTGGCGGGGTCGGCGATCGCGCTGGATCTGATCTGCCTTCTGGCAGCCCGGCGCGGCGGGGCGCGGAATGGCTGACGACATGCCCCTGCTGGCACCTGACGCCAGGTGGGAAGATGGCTGGTTCGCACTGCAACCCCTGGACGAAGAAACGCTGGCGATCGGCGAGCCGATCTACCTCCAGCGCAACTGGAGCTACCTGATTTCGGACCGGGGCGAGAGCCTTCTCTTCGACGCCGGCTGTGGCGTGACGCCGATCTCGCCGCTTGTCGCCCGGCATGGGCGCGCGGCATTGAAGGTGCTGCCCTCGCATATGCATTATGACCATTTGGGCGACATCGAGGCATTTGACCATGTGATGGTGGCCGATCTGCCGGATCTGCGCGCCTGTACCGATGGTGCCGTGCTGATGCCGACGGACGCGCTTTTTCTTGGCGCAAAGTTAGGGTTGAGGACACCGCGGATCCGTGTGGCGGAATGGGTCGCGCCGCAAAGCTGGATCAGCGTCGGCGCGCGGCGGTTGCAAATCCTGCACACGCCCGGGCATTCGCCGGATTCCATCGCGCTGTGGGAACCGGCGCGCAACCGCCTTTATGCTGCCGATTTCCTCTATCGAGGCGTTCTCTACGCGCAGGTGCCGGGCGCATCGCTGCGCAGTTATCGCGCAACCTGCGCCATGCTGCTGGCGCTGCTGCCGGAAGATGCGGCGATCTGCGGCGCCCATGGCCGGCCAGACGCCGACGGGCGATGCAGTGCGCCGGTACTTGCCACAACCGATCTGGCCGATCTGGCCCGGGTGCTGGATCGGCTGATCGCAGCCCCGCCCGCGCATGCGAAAGAGGTTCCGGTGAACGATCTTTTACGGCTTGCCTATTCACCGGACAGGATGTGATCTGTGGGGCCGAAACAACGGGAAGGCGGAGAAGCGGGAATGACAAAAAAATTCAACCAGCCACTTGGCGGCAACGACATGCCGCGCTTTGGCGGGCCGTCGTCGATGATGCGGCTGCCGGTTCAGGCAAACGCCGTCGGGCTTGATGCCTGTTTCGTCGGCGTGCCGCTGGATATCGGCACCTCGAACCGCTCTGGTACCCGCCACGGGCCGCGCCAGATCCGTGCCGAAAGCTGCATGTTGCGGCCCTATAACATGGCCACTGGTGCGGCACCCTTTGACCGGCTGCGGGTGGCCGATATCGGCGATGTGGCGATCAACACCTTCGATCTGAAAAAGACGATCGACATCATTACCGACGCCTATCGCGGCATCCTGGCACAGGGCTGCATCCCGCTGACGCTGGGCGGTGACCATACCCTGACCTATCCGATCCTGCGCGCGATGGCGGAACGTCACGGGCCGGTCGCGCTGATCCATGTCGATGCCCATTCCGACACCAATGACGAGATGTTCGGCGAAAAGATTGCCCATGGCACCCCCTTCCGGCGCGCCTTTGACGACGGGCTGCTGGACAATACCCGGGTGTTTCAGATCGGCCTGCGCGGAACCGGCTATTCGCCGGATGATTTCAACTGGGGCCGAAAACAGGGTTGGACGGTGGTTCAGGCGGAAGACTGCTGGGGCAAGTCGCTGCGCCCTTTGATGGCCGATATCCGCGCGAAGATCGGTGATCGGCCGACCTATCTGACCTATGACATCGACAGCCTGGATCCGGCGTTCGCCCCCGGCACCGGGACGGTCGAGATAGGCGGGCTGACCGTGTGGCAAGCGCTTGAGATCGTGCGCGGTTGCGCCGGGCTGAACCTTGTCGGCTGCGATCTGGTCGAAGTTTCGCCACCCTATGACACCAGCGGCAATACAGCACTTGTGGGCGCGAACCTGCTTTATGAGATGCTTTGCGTCCTGCCGGGCGTCGGCACCCCAAAGGGCTGACGGGACCTGCGGGCGCGATGGTGCCCGCATCCAGTGCCCGGGGGCGTCAGACGTCGCGTTCCATGTCTTCCAGCACAAGCTGGTTGAACCGATGGTGAAGCTGATCCCAGAAGGGCGCGTAATAATGCTGGCGGAAGGCGGGCGAACGGCGCGCCGATTGCACCGCCTCGATCGCCACCGTGTCTTCCTGATGGACCTGATCGAACATGCCCTTCAAAACAACGGTTTCTTCCTTCTGAAACGCCTCGCTCTTCAGCGCTTCGGGCGCGAAAAAGCGCAGATGGGCGGTTTCCGTAACCCCGGGCGCGATCGGAATCGAAAGGTTCACCTTGATGTAATATTCCAGAAGCGGCGCGTTCACATTGGGGTAGATGGTCGTGAAAAACCCCCAGTCGGGCAGCTTTTCCGTGTCGTGCCCGGCGGTCGCAAGCTTCAGCTTTTTGAAGGTGTTTTGCGAATGTTTCGCCAGATGCTGGAATGTCAGAACCGGCCCGTCCACCGTGCGGCTGAACAAAGGATTGCCTTCGGCATTTACGCGCGGAACCTCGGGCGAATTGCGATAGACCTCGTGGGTAAAGCTCGCGTGAAGCTGGTTGATCGAGGCATTTTCCTGATAGGTTTTCCAGTTGCCCTGAATGACCCGCCGCTCGACCAGCGGCTTGCCTGCGGCATCGCGTGCCGGCACCAGCCGGTCAATGGCATAATGCTCTCCGACCAGCTTGCGCCAGGGGGCCAGCATCGTATCTATGGGCGCAGCGGTGCCCGAAAGGTTGATGAAAACCACGCCCAGCCGCTCTTCGCAGGCAATCTCGGCCAGATCGGGGGTCTTGTCGCCAAAGGCCGCGCGGCCGCAATCGGCGCGTGCGTTCCAGAAGGGTGCCGCCGTCAGCCTGCCGTTCAGATCGTAGCGCAGTCCGTGGTAGTAGGTCTCGATCTCGGTGACGCCGGATTTGCGTTCCTGTGCGACCAGACAGCCGTCATAGGGCACGATGTTATGAAACATGCGCAGCTTTCCATCCGTGCCGCGCATCGCCAGCAGCGGCATGTCGAGATAGTCGAACGGATGCACGTCGCCGATCTGCTCGACCTCGCATGAAAAGAGGACGCCCATCCAGTTGCGCGCCATCACCCGCTCCTTCTCAAGCGCGAACCACTCGTCGCTGGCAAAGGCCTGTGCGGGCAAGGTCATCGCAGTTTCAAGCGGGCGGTGCACGGCCTCGCGCTCGGTCTCGGTCATCAGTACGGCGAGTTTCGTGTCCATGATCATCTCCTCTTACAGCACGGTCCGTCCGCAGGGACATTGGGTCAGCTTGACCCGTTGCAAAATATGGCAAACGCAATATTCGCTCTTGCGGCTGCGGTGCTTATCACGGCCAAAGCGGGAGGTCGGTATGAGCAGAAGCACCATTGCTGGGATGACGGTCTCCGGGCAGGGTCCGACGCTGGTGCTGGTCCACGGGATCGGCGTGACCGGCGCAACGTGGCAGCGGATCGCAGCGAAACTGGCCGCGACCCACCGCGTTGTTACCTATGACCTGCGCGGCCATGGCGCGGCGAAAACCGGTAATCTTCCCTTTGCGCTTGCCGATCTGGTCGATGATCTTGACCGGGTGATCGATGCTGCGGGTGGGGAGCGCGTTGCACTGGCCGGACACTCGCTTGGTGGCATGATCGCGGCGGCATGGGCGCGGGCGCATCCGGGGCGGGCAAGGGCACTGGGCATCCTGTCCTCGGTCGCGGGTCGGACGCCGGATGAGCGCGGGCGCCTGCATGCTATCGCCGCGCGTATTCACGGCGGCGAAGGTCCAGCGCTGATACCGGTGCTGGCCAACAACTGGTTCTCGCAGGATTTCATCCACGACAATCCCGCCCTGATCGCCGCGCGGGTGGCGCAGGTCCTTTCGGTCCAACCAGAAGTATTGGCCAATGTCTTCGACATCTTTGGAGAAACCGAGATGGACCCCTGGCTACCGGAGCTGAAATTGCCGGTCCTGCTGATGACCGGAGCGGACGATCTGGCCTGCTCACCCGAGCGGAACACAGAAATGGCGCGGCGCCTGTCCGATGTGGAGCTTTGTATCGTTCCCGGGGTGCGTCATTCCATGCTGGCCGAGGCCCCCGACACGATCGCAGAGCGGCTGGGCAGCTTCTTCCTTCGCCACTCCCACGCGCAGGATATGGCATAAGCCATATTCTCCATCCAGCGCGCAACCGGGATAGTCCATCCGGCGAGAATGGGAATGGTGTGATGGAAAAAACCCTGAAAAACAGCGAAACCTCAACAATCTGGGCGCAGGACCGGGCTCATTTCACCCACCCATGGACGCATTTCGACAGTTTTCGGAAGGAAGGCTCCTTGGTCATGGACCGCGCCGAGGGCATTCATATCTATGATGCCGACGGAAACCGCTATCTCGACAGCGTCGGCGGACTCTGGTGCATGAATATCGGCTATGGCCGTGAAGAAATGGTCGAGGCAATCGCGGCCCAGACCCGGCGCATGGCCTTTGCCAGCCCCTTTGTCGATATGACCAATGCGCCTGCCGCCCAATTGGCTGCAAAGCTGGCTGAACTGGCGCCCGGTAGTTTGAACCACGTGCTCTTCGGTTGCGGCGGCTCGACCGGCAACGACAGCGCCTTTCGGCTGATCCAGTACTACTGGGCCTGCAAAGGTCAAAAGCATCGCCGCCACATCATTGCCCGCACCGGCAGCTATCATGGCACGACCTATGCCGCACAGTCGATCGGCGGCAAGCCGACCGACCGCAGCGATGAGTTCGATTTCATCGCCGACATCATCCACCATGTCGCCGAACCGAACATTCAC
>NZ_JBARVQ010000341.1:0-5459 GCF_049646345.1 Albidovulum sp.
TTGTTAGACCCCGTCACCGCCCCTATCTCTTGCAGGGTCAGAGGCATTTGCGTGGGTGGTTGAACCCAGCGTGCCGGAACGATCTTCCCAATCAAGGAGGGAAGCGGAAATGAACCGACTAGCAGTACATGTGCTTTGCGCTGCCGCCCTGATACCCGGCGGCGCGGGAGCGATTGAAACCGGCCAAATTGGCCCGTTAGCCCTGGAGGCAGCCATGAAACGAACACTCGGCCCAGCCTGGACGGCTGATGATATCGCCGCCGGCGAAAACGTCGCGGAGAAATGGAAGACCTTCGCTTCGAATACAGGCGATGAGACGGGCGGCACACCCTTCGGCGCGGGCGGCGGCAAGGTCGCCGAAGTACTGGCGCGGCATGAGGCCGATCTGATGGCCTATCCCAATGTCGTCGCTGTATCGGATGGCGTCTGCCTGACGGGTGACGACGCGGGCAAGGCCTGCATCAACGTCTATGTCAGCCAGAAGGTTGCGTCCGACACGCTTCAGGCGGATCAGCACCTGCCCGACCAGCTTGACGGTGTGCGGGTTGAGGTGATCGAAGCCGGAACCATCGGCATTCTGCCTACGGAATAAGGCCCGAATGCAGCTCTGACCACAGCTTCTGCGGTCCGGCGATGACACCCGGCACGCGCGGGTCGGCGGCGTTGAAGCGCAATGCGCCGCCATGGCGATCGGTGACGGTCGCGCCTGCGCGCCGCGCGATCAGGTCGCCCGCGGCAATGTCCCATTCCCAGCTTGGGCGCAGGGTCAGCATCGCGTCATAGCGCCCTTCGGCAACCAGACACATCCGCCAGGCAACCGATGACCGGAACTTGCGGGTGAAGGGCGGCGGCGCACCGATCTTCCAAAGTTCTGGCGCAAGGTTGGGCTTGGCTGTCAGTAGTGTCGCCTCGCCCGCGCTTTCCTTTGCGGATGCCCGGATCGGCGCATCGTTCAAGAGCGCCGGTCCCGCTTCGGTCGCCGCGTAAAGCGCGTCGCGCATCGGCAGATAGACGACCGCTGCCGTCACCCTCCCACCTTCGGCAACGGCCAGCGAATGCGCCCAGGCCGTATCGCCCTCAATGAAGGCGCGGGTGCCGTCGATCGGGTCGATGATGAAGGTGCGTTCAATGCCAAGCCGGGCGGCATCGTCGGGTGTTTCTTCGGACAGCCAGCCATAGTCGGCGCGCGCCGCGCCGAGTTCGGCATGCAGCATCCGGTTGACCGCCAGATCGGCCTCGGTCACCGGCCCGGCGCCATCCGGTTTTTCCCAGATGCCGGGATCGCGGCGGAAATAACCGCGTGCGATGCGCCCCGCCTCGCGCGCCGCGTCGATCAGAAGGGCAAGGTCATTCCCCGGCAAGCGTCAGCCCTTCGACCAGAAGCGAGGGGACCACATGGCTCAGATGCCCCCGCGCATCGTTCGCGGGCGTGATCCGCATCAGCATGTCGCGCAGGTTCCCGGCGATCGTGCATTCATTGACCGCATGGGTGATCTGGCCATTCTCGATCCAGAAGCCCGAGGCGCCACGCGAATAGTCCCCCGTCGTCGGGTTGATCGAGGCACCGATCATCGAGGTGACCAAAAGGCCCGTCCCCATCTCGGCGATCAACTGCTCCCGGCTTTTGTCGCCCTGGGTCAGCGCGATATTAGACACGCTCGGCGATGGCGGAGACGACGTGCCGCGCGTCGCGTTTGCGGTCGATTGCAGGCCAAGCCTGCGGGCCGTGCCAAGGTCCAGCGTCCAGCCCATCAGCATCCCGTCCCGCACGATATCGCGCGGCGCGGTCGCCAACCCCTCGGCATCGAAGGGACGCGAGCCCGAGATGCGTGGCCGGTGCGGATTTTCATGGATCGACAACCCCTTGGGCAGAACCTGCGCCCCCAAAGCGTCGCGCAGCCAGGAAGAGCCGCGCATGATCGCCGAGCCATTGGCGGCGGCCAACAGATGGCCGATCAGCCCTGCGGCGATACGTTCGTCAAAGAGCACCGGATAGGCCCCGGTCTTGGGTTTACGCGCCCCGGCACGTTCAACGGCGCGGGTGCCGGCCAGCAAGCCGATGTCTTCTGCGCCGGGCAGGTCGGACTGATAGGTCCGGCTTTCAGCCGCCCAGTCGCGTTCCATCTTCAGCCCTTCACCAGTAATCGCCACGGCCGAGATCGACCGTCCGGTGCGGCCATAGCCACCGGAAAAGCCGTTCGACGCGGCGAAATGGACATGACGCCGGGAATAGCTGGCCGAGGCGGACTGACACTGGCTGACGCCCTTGACCGCGAGCGCAGCGATCTCGGCGCGACGGGCATCATCCTCAAGCTCGACGGCGGCCGGTTCGGCGGCAGGGTCGATCAGATCAAGGGCCGCTACATTCCATGCATCTGCAAGCTGCGACGGATCGGCCAGCCCGACGCTCTCATCCTCCGGCGCTTCGCGGGCCATCGCAGTGGCGCGTTCGGCCATCTCGGCAATGGTCCGGTCGGAAATGTCCGAGGCCGAGACACAGGCCTGCCGTCTCCCGACCAGAACGCGCAACCCGATCTCGATCCCCTCGGACCGCTCCGCCTGCTCAAGTGTGCCGCCCCGCACATCGACCGAAACTGACGTCCCGTCGACGGCAATCGCATCGGCCGCCTCGGCCCCGGCTTTCGCCGCCGCCGTCAGAAGCGCTTCGGTCAGATTGGAAAGCCGGTCGGTCATCGCTGGGTCCTGCTCTGGATCGGTTTGATACGACCTAGTCCGGCCCGGATCGGGGCGCAAGGGCGCCGCGACAGATGTCGGGACGGTGTCGGTACAGATGCCATACGCGTGCCGGACGGATGCCATACGCCCGAAACGAAACCGCCCGCCGGGTGGCGGGCGGTTCGAATGTCTTGTTTCAGGGTGCTACTGAACCCGCTGGCCGTTGGCGTAAACACCGCCATCTTCCTTGAACTCGATTTTGGAGCTCAGCGCATCTTCACCCGTCGGTACCGCGAAAAGGCCCATCATCATGCGGGCACCCATTGCCTGATCCTCAGGCACGAACCCCATCGCAACCAGCTTGTCGATCAGGGCATTGGCACCGTTCAGTTGCAGGTCGACCGCGCCCAAAGGCTTTGGAATTCCTGCGGTATTATCAAAGGTCAGCGCACCATTGCCGGTCAGTTCCGCACCGACCGCCGAAAGCTTCAACTCATTGATATCAAGCGCATTCAATTCCCCCGGCGGCTGGGCACCCATTGCATCGGCTTCCTTGGGATCAAGGATATTGACCAGCAACTTCGCCGCGCCGGAAAGATCGACGATCAGCGTCGCCGGATCGCGCGGCAGCTGGGCCGCCGGGTCGAACATGCCCCAAAGCCCTTCCGAGACTTCCAGGCCGACGAATTTCACCAGCAAACCGAAGGGCTGCGCCTCATCGCTTTTCGCCACGGGCATCGCAAAGTTAAAGGCGCTTTCGGCCATCGAAAGGTCAATGGGCAGCGGGAAGGATGAGACCTGCACTGCAATTTTCGCATCTTTGCCAGTGCCGCCATAGGACATGCCATCCGCCGACATCGCGAAATGGAGGGTACCGCCACCGCCGGTCGACTGCGCGTGCATGTTGTCGTTTTCGTCAGCGAAATCCATGACATAACCGCCGCCGGTATAGGCAAAGTTGCCGTCCATTGCGACGCCGGCTTGAAGCGCGTCATGCATGTTCGTCATGTCGACGCCAGCCGGAATGGTCACGTCGGATGTGCCCGACAGCCCGGTCAATGAGCCCGAGGCCGAGAACGTGCCTTTGCCTTCCGGGTCTTTCGCGGTCACCGCGAAATCAAGTTTTTCCGCCGCGAGATCAGACGTGACCTTGCGGCCATCTGCCGAAGTCATCCGGTAGCTGCCACTGTTGCCCGAAAGCGTTGCATTCAGCTTCAGCGGAACTTCCGCATCGTCCACCTTCACACCATCCATGGAGAATCCCATTTCCGGCGCGGTGTAGTCATAGACCGTATCATCGGCACTGCCCGAGACGATCATCGCAAAGCCAGAATGGGTGACGTTCATCGCCATATCAACGGCTTCGCCGGTTTCGGGTTTTGTCGTGACGGTAACGGGAACCTCTTCGGACATGGTCATCTCGACCCGCCCGTCGCCCAGTTCCTTCAGCCGGATTTCCGCGACCGAGGCCTGAAACCCGCCTTCGGGTACTTCGTTTTTGAATACGGCATCGGTGATGACAAACGTATCGCCCTGCATCTCCTGCGATCCGGTGGATACGGTCTGGCCGAGGTCGGTGTAATACCCGGCAATGCCCTGCCACACCTCCTCAGCCGTCACTTCGGCGCAAACGGCCGTTGTGGACAGTAGAAGGGCGATCAGAGCGCTGGAACCGGTCAATTTTTTCATCTGGAAGCCTGCCTTGTTTTCAAACTCGCCCACAACATCCTGCCGCATGCGGGTAGGGTCAAGGGCTGCCGGGGGATGGAATTCCACCATCTACGGCTGTTAAGGGGAACAATCTGACGATTTCATGGCGGTAAGGCAATGATCCGACTGGATAAGCATGATGGTTTTTGGCGGGTCACAATCGCGCGACCCGAAAAGGCCAACTCACTGACCGGCGCGATGCTGGGTGATCTTGCGGACATTGCCGAGGCGGCGGGGCAGGAACAGGTGCAGGCGCTGGTTCTGACTGGCGAGGGCAAAGTCTTTTCCGCCGGGGCCGATCTGGATGAGGCGCGCGCAGGGCTGGCGACCGATCCGGTCTGGGAACGCCTCTCGGGCACCATAGCCAATCTGCCTTGCCTGACGGTGGCGTCGCTGAATGGCACGGTTGCCGGTGGTGCGTTCGGCATGGTTCTGGCCTGCGACATCCGGATCGCGGTGCCGACGGCGAAGTTCTTCTATCCGGTGATGAAGCTCGGCTTTCTGCCGCAACCCTCTGACCCAGTGCGGATGGCCGCGCTGATCGGACCGGCGCGGGCCAAGATGATCCTGATGGCGGGCGCAAAAATCGGTGCGGAAGAGGCGCAGGACTGGGGGCTGGTGGACCGGATCGTTGCGCCAGAGGTTTTGGACGCCTCTGTCACGGACCTGACGGTCGATGCAAGTGCGGCGCATCCCGACCATGTCGCGGGGATCAAGCGCCTTTTCGGCTGATTCTGTCTAGCGCCGCCGTCGCGGCCCGGGGATGCGCGACCGGAAGCCGGGTGGGCGTGACGCCACCCATCGCACAAATTTCGCAAGTCTTGGATGGGCGCGCAAAGCTTCCATCGTCGGATAGTCGCGGGCGAGTTCCGTTTCGCTCAGCGTCGCGTGAATTTCGGCATGGCAGATCGCATGCAACAGCACCACTGGGCCGCCCTTTCCACCGCGAAGTCTGGGCACGAGGTGGTGACGGCTTTGCGCCACATCCGTAGGGATCGGGCGCAGGCAGAGCGGGCAGAGCGGATCGGGTGCTTGTGTCATGGCCGGTTTCTTGTCACAGGATGGAGTGAGCA
>NZ_JBARVQ010000342.1:0-1877 GCF_049646345.1 Albidovulum sp.
CGCACTTTGCCGTAGCGGCGGCTACGGTTTAGCGGACGATATGAACGATGCTGTTGTCGGCGTTGTTGATAACGACCGGCACACCGTTGACATAGGCATAGGAATAGTCGCTTTGCCGATCACGAGCGCCGCGTCCTGCGCCCAGGCGCCGTTGGTTGCAAGTAACAGAAAAAGACAAGACGGCTTGAGAAACTGCATTTTAACCTCGATCGCTTTCTGAAAAAAGCCAACATCCTCAACCCGGATCGTCGGCCGACAAGTTGTGCCACGGCCTCTGGCGGAATGATCCGGCATCCCGCCGTCCAAGGCTTTACTGGAAACGCCAAGGTCGCCTAATTGTTCCGGCTCTCTTATCTGCACCGTTATTTCCGGCGCGTGTCGCGGCCTCGAAAGTGGTGCGCCTACGCAGCTTTCGTACTATTTTTCGTCCGCATGGAACCCCGGCGAACCCGATGCGTTATCCTGTTTGCAAGCGGGGGGGAGGATCTGTGGGCAAGGTGGATGATATGGAGCTAAATCCGCGCGCCCGACCGACGCTCGGAGCCGAGCCGGGTGCGTCGGTCATCTCGATCAGGGCACTCGTCTCCATCGTTGCGGTTTGCACGATCCTCTACATCGCCAAAGATCCGTTCCTGCCCCTCATTTTGGGGATGCTTTTCGCTTTCATACTTACACCGGTGGTGAATTCGCTGCGCCGCTATGGTCTGCGTGATATGTTTGCGGTCATTGTTTCCGTTCTGGCGGCAGCGACACTGGGTGGCGCCTTCGTGCTTATCCTGTTCTTCCAGGTGGGCCAGATCGGAATGAACCTTCCGCAATATCAGGGCAACGTGCTGAGTAAGGTGGATACGCTCCTTGCGGCCGGCACCGAGAACAAGGTCATCTCGCATCTGCAGGGCATGGTCGAGCGGATAATCTCGCGGCGCGTCTTGAAGTAGCGATAGCGAGAGCGTTTTGCCATGCAGCGAGGCTGGTCCGACGTTCGGCCCACCTCAAGCCAGTTGCCTCTGGCAAGACCATATCCGGCTGTGAAGATTCAAGAGACGGAAGGTGCGGCGGTAACGGCCGCCGCACCCGGTATGTTATGAAAGTGCGCGCCTTAGGGGCGGGACCGCTCTCAGTAGCGTCGCGTCGAGAAGCAGGATCGCCACCACCGCGGCGCCTCCCAGCGGGAAGGCGATGCCGAGGATGACCACCACGAGGGCTGCTCCCACCCAGAATGGCGCGTGCTGAGGCCGGGGAGGCGCGGAAAGCGAGGTCGCTCCATCCGGGCGCCGCTTGACCCACATCACAACACCCGACACCGACAGGAAGATCATCGACAAGCAGAAAAGCGTGTTCAGCGTGATGTTCCAGATCCCAAGATCGCCTTCATGGAATGCTATGCCCCAGGCCATCGCCTTGGCATAGGCAGTGTAGTCGGCATAGCGCACGTCGGCCAGAACGTTCCCGGTATAGCGGTCGATATGGATCGTTCGGTCACCCCCAGGGTCGTGGCCGTCATTCGACATACTGTCATGGCTTACGGTCCAGACACCGCCTTCGTCTGCCGGAAGGTTGATCTGAAAGCGTCCGGCGAAGCCGAGGGATCTGGCAAAGGCGACGACCGCGTCAATATCCGGCTGTGCGGCGACAGCGGGTGTACCGGCGAGCGAGCCCGATTGCGGCAGCGCTGTTTGTTCCAGGTTCCACGGCACTTCGGGCGCCGCGCCGTGGTTCATGTCGGCATGGGTCGCGTCCGAAAGGGGCACGTTGTCCCATTTCTCGGCTGGGAATGTGGACCACGCCTGCACCATCTTGCCGCCCCATATCCCTGCCCAGCTGAGCCCCGAGATCAAGAAGACGATGAGGACAAGCGACATCCAGAAGCCGACGAC
>NZ_JBARVQ010000343.1:0-2122 GCF_049646345.1 Albidovulum sp.
GCGCGAGGGTGCCGCGTGGGAAGGGCTGGAAGCCGCGCTCATCGCACGGGTGCGCGCCAGGATCAGCCCGCATGTCGCCCCCCGGATGATTGAAAGGGTCGATGCGCTGCCGATGACCGCGACCGGCAAGATCATGCGCCGGGAACTGCGCGGACGCTGACGAAATCTTGATTTTCGAGGAAAATCATGGCCTACGGCGGGGATATTTTCAAACAGATGAAGGGGGCGGGGCGGACAGATGCCGGGCCGCTTCCTTGCGCGCGAAAGGTTTCATCAATGGACCGTGAGTTTCAAGAAATGACCTGGCGCGGGTTGCATCATGTTTCGACAAGTCCCGGATCCACCATGCGACGGCCTTCTGAATGAACCAATCCGGGTCTCCGACATAGCCCGCCGCCCAGCCAAGCACGCGGTCGCGGATCGCCTCATCCGCCGGTTTGGGGTGGTTCTGCTTGGTCCAGGGTAGCGTGATGACCAGCGCCGCCCGACGCGTCCACATATGGTCGGACCGTGTCCATTCCTCGACCTCATCAATCCTTGAGGGATCGGCGACCAACCGTTTCATCCCGGCCATGCAGGCATGATCCGCAATCGCCCAGCTGTCGAAATCAGGAACCCAGCCGGCGATCAGACGCCAGACATCCTCGTCGGGCCGAATCCGCGCTTGGGTCAGCAGTTTTGCCGCCGCAAGGCGGGCCTCGAAGATGTTGGTGGCCCAAAGGGCTGCAGACAGGGCCACGCGCTCCTCGACGCTCAGCCGCTTGCGCCAACTCGCAACAAGGTCGTTGGTCTGCGGATTGGCAACCCCCAGATAGGGGCGGTCGATCTTGTGATAGGCGGCCATCGCCGTTGCACGGCCGGGTTCCGCCCGGGCGCGCAGGTCCGCCAGTGCCTCCTCGGCGGTCATTCGACCGTTACGGACTTTGCCAGGTTGCGCGGCTGGTCGACATCGGTGCCCTTGGCGATGGCGGTATGATATGCCAGAAGCTGCGCCGGAACCGCGTAGAGGATGGGCGCGAACATCGCCGGGACCTCCGGCATCTGGATCAGCTCCCAGATACCGTCCGACGCCTCCCTGGCGCCTTTTGCATCGGTGATCAGCAGAACCTTGCCGCTGCGGGCCATGACCTCCTGCATGTTCGACACGGTCTTGTCGAACAGAGCGTCGCGTGGCGCCATGACGATCACCGGAACGACTTTGTCGACCAGCGCGATAGGGCCGTGCTTCAGCTCTCCGCTCGCATAACCTTCGGCATGTATGTAACTGATTTCTTTTAGTTTCAACGCGCCTTCAAGCGCCAAGGGGTACATTTGGCCGCGTCCGAGGAACAGCACGTCCTGTGCCTCGGCCAGCTTGGCGGCGATGCGGGCAATGGATTCGCTCTGGCCAAGGGCGAGGTTCAGAAGGCCCGGCAGAGTGCGCAGATCCGCCAGACCTGCGCTCAGCGCCCCGGCGTCGATCTGATCCCTGTCCCTTGCCGCTTTCAGCGCCAAAAGCGCCAGAACCGTGAGTTGGTTGGTGAAGGCTTTGGTCGAAGCCACGCCGATCTCTGTCCCCGCAAGGATGGGCAAGGCGACATCGCTTTCTCGCGCGATGGAGCTTTCGGGGACATTCACGACCGACAGCACAGTATCGGCCTTGTCGCGAGCGTAGCGAAGGGCCGCCAGGGTGTCGGCGGTCTCTCCGGACTGGCTGACGAACATCGCCATCGTGCCTTTTGAAACTGGTGGTTCGCGGTAGCGATACTCGCTGGCGACATCCACCTCGACCGGTAACCGGGCGAGTTGTTCGAACCAGTATTTGGCAGTCAGACAGGCATAGTAGGCGGTGCCGCATGCCACCATCGTGATCCGTTCGTACCTTGAAAAATCAAGGCTTTCCGGCAGGTTAATCCCTGTCGCATCCTCGGACAGGTAGTGTTCAAGCGCCTCGGCCATGACCGTCGGCTGCTCGGCAATCTCCTTGGCCATGAAATGCTTGTGGCCGTCCTTGCTGATACTTGCGGTGTCGATCTGGATCGTCTTTACTGGGCGGTTGGCGCGGCGGCCCTTGGCATCGCGAATCTCGATCGAGCTCCGGGTCAGAACGGCCCAATCACCTTCCTCGAGATAGGTGATACGA
>NZ_JBARVQ010000344.1:0-4491 GCF_049646345.1 Albidovulum sp.
GACGGATCCCGAGGGCTCAATGCCCAGAACCGGGATGCCATCGGCCACAAAGTTCTTCAGAAGATAGCCGTCATTCGACGCGATCTCGATCACCAGACTGTCAGGGCCGAGGTTCAGGCGTTTCGCCATCATCCCGGCATAGCTCCTGGCATGTGCCAACCAGCTGGACGAGAAGGACGAGAAATAGGCGTAATCGCCTGAAAAGATTGTCTCGGGCGGGACATCCTCATCAACCTGCGCCAGCCAGCAGTTTTCACAGACCCGGACATGCAGCCCGTAACGCGGTTCAGGGGCATCGGCCTTTGCCATCGGCACATAGGAATTGGCAACTGCCGACTGGCCAAGATCGACAAGGCTCAGCGGCATATCGGTGCCGCAATGGCGGCATTTGGCATTGGTCGTCACACACATATCTCCACTCAACACGTTCATATCCGCCCCCGCCTTACCAGATCTTCCAGGGCGCTTCGCCGGTCGCCCAATGGGCCTCAAGCTCCTGCCGCTCGCGGATCGTATCCATCGGCTGCCAGAAGCCCTTGTGTTCATAGGCCATCAGCTCACCTTCCTTGGCCAGTGCCATCAGCGGCGCGCGTTCCCAGATCGTCGCATCGTCCACCAGATGTTTCGCGACCTTGGGCGACAGGACGAAATAGCCGCCGTTGATGACGCCGCCATCATCGGCAGGCTTTTCGGAAAATTCGTTGACCTGACCGTCACTGATGTCAAGCCGACCGAAACGGGCCGCGGGCGGGACCGCGGTGATAGTCGCCATCTTGCCATGCGCCTTGTGAAAGGCGATGGAGCGCGACACGTCGATATTGCCCACGCCGTCGCCATAGGTCATGCAGAACGCCTCTTCATCCTTTAGATATGGCATCACACGACGCAATCTGCCGCCAGTCATGCTTTCCTGACCTGTATCGATCAGCGTGACACGCCACGGCTCGCTCTGGTTGTTGATCACTTCGGTCGTGCCTTTGCGCAGATCAAAGGTCACATCCGCGCCATGCAGGTAGTAGTTCGCGAAGTATTCCTTGATGACATAGCCCTTGTAGCCGCAGCAGATCACGAAGTCGTTGATGCCATGGGCGGCATAGATCTTCATGATGTGCCACAGGATCGGGCGACCGCCGATCTCGACCATCGGTTTTGGAATGCGGGTGGTTTCCTCGGCAAGTCTTGTGCCGAAACCACCGGCGAGCAACACGCATTTCATCAACTGGACTCCCTTTCGAAATCGAACCTGTACGGGATCTGCTCAGAGACCCGTCCACGCGTATCATACTGATGTTCAACCGTCCCGGACCGGCCGGTGAAATTCCTCATGCAATGCCAGCGGGGTAGCACAAGGCCAATCGCCGCGCTACAGCTATGCCATTGAATGGAGGGACGCCTGCGCGGCGCCCGAACGGGTGAAGGACGAGGATTGATATGAAGATCATGCTTATCGGGCACAGGGGCTATATCGGCCCGGTCGCGGCGAACCATCTGACACGGGCCCTGTCTGGTGCCGAGGTACACGGCGTCGATGCAAACTGGTTTGACGGTTCTGAAAGCGAAGCCTTCCCCGATGCGGCCTTCGCCAGCCAGCGCCGCGCCGATGTCCGCGATCTCGGCCCTGCCGATTTTGCCGGAATGGATGCGGTCGTGGCCCTTGCCGCCGTATCGAATGATCCGATCGGCAAGGAATTCGAAGGGGCGACGGCCGAGATCAATTCCGAAGCCGTTCTGGGGGCCGCCCGGGCTGCGCGTGAGGCGGGCGTAAAGCGGTTTGTCTTTGCCTCGTCCTGTTCGATGTATGGTGCGGGATCCGACAGTTTCCGCAAGGAGACTGACACGCTCAATCCGCTGACCGCCTATGCCCGCTCCAAGGTCGCGACAGAAGTTGGCCTGCGCCCCTTCGCGACCGACGATTTCATGGTCACCAGCTTGCGCTTTTCCACCGCCTGCGGCGCCAGCCCGATGCTTCGGCTTGATCTGGTGCTGAACGATTTCGTCGCCACCGCCCTGCGCACCGGCAAGATCGAGGTTCTGTCCGATGGCACGCCCTGGCGCCCGCTGATCCATGTCGATGACATGTCGCGCGCGATTGAATGGGCGGTAACGCGGGATGGCGATACGCTGGTTGAGGTCAATGTCGGATCGCAGGACTGGACCTGGCAGATCGGCCAGCTGGCCAAGGATGTCGGCCAGGAACTGGGCGGTGTCGCGGTCGAGATCAACACCAATGCCGCCCCTGACAACCGGTCCTACCGCGTTGATTTTTCCCGGTTTGCGGCCCTCGCCCCGAACCACCAGCCGCAAAAGAACTTTGCCGAGGCGGTCGCGGAACTGGCCGCGCAGGTCCGCGGTATGGATTTCGGCGACAAGGGTGTGCGCGAGTCGCGTTTCATCAGGCTGAATGTGCTGCGTGGGCATGTGACCGAGGGGCGGCTTGACGGGCACCTGCGCTGGACGGAGGGCGGCTGACGGGCCGCTTTCCCGCCCGGACCCTGCAGGTATTGGTGACGTCGCCATACCCATCCCTAAAATCACCCTTCCAAACCAATCCCCGCGACGGGGCCGAAGCACTGCGCAAATGACGCAACCGCCGTTTTCGACCGTTGCCCCGGCAATGCGAGGGCATCGGTTGCGGCCAAAGTACGAATCGATCCCGCCCGCCGCACGGTCTTAACATATGGGATCGCAAGGCACCCGAAAGGCAGCTTTGCCAAGCCCGTTCCGGGTGCTACTGTTGGCGTGTTGTGATTAATGATGCGGTAATGGGTGGTTTGATGCAGCGTCTGCTATTTGCAAAGATTGAATTCTGGGCGGTTCTTATCCTCTTTTTTCTGTTCGCGCTGGGGGCCATCGTCTTTGGTGCCGCGGTTCTGGACGGCGAAAGGGACGGCAACAGATTTGGCGCGATGTCGGAAGTGGCGCTGTCCGTTGCTGAAATCCCGGACACGGTCAAAACCATGCTCGACGGCGATCACGCGATGATGGCCTTTCAGCCGGACCGGTTCGGTGACAAACCCGCTGGCTGGACCTTTGCCCCGGGCCCGCGGCCCGGGGGGTACATTCTGTTGTCACGCTATGACGGCGATGCGAAGCGCCATGTGGTTGAGCTGGTGTCCCTTGCCGATGCGGGTGTCAAACACAGCTGGCACCCCGATGCCGAAGCTTTGCTGAAGGATGCACCGCGCGATTCGAAGATCGCCGAATACACCAACTGGACCAAAGAGCATTATCGCGTAATCCATCCCTATCTGACCGAAACCGGTGAATTGATCACCAAGGATCACCAATCCTATCTTTTCGCTCTGGGGGCCTGTTCGGAAAAACTCTGGGGGCGGACCGACGAACTTCTGCACCATTCGACGGAAAGCGACGGCGACGGCGGATACTGGATACCGGGCTATTATGAGCCGTCAGAGATCAAACGCGTCAGCAGCGATTTCATCGACGATGCGATCGTTCATCTTGGCCCCGATGGCCATGTCATCAAGAAACAGTCTGCCACCCGCATCTTCCTGCGTCACGGCATGGAATACATCGTCTTCACCGCCGGGGGCTATCAGAAGGACCCGTTGCACCTGAATGACATCGAACCGGTCTTGCAGGATGGCCCCTATTGGAAGAAGGGCGATCTGTTCCTCAGCTTCCGCCACCTGTCGATGATCATGCTCTATCGTCCCTCAACCGATGAGATCATCTGGATGCAACAGGGCCCGTGGCTTGCGCAGCATGACGTCGATATCCTCGACGATCACCGCATCGCCGTTTTCAACAACAAGGCCTATGACCGGGGCACCGGGGCGCGGGTGCACAATACCAACCAGATCAATGTCTATGACTTCGCAACCGGCGAAATCAGCGTGCCCTGGTCCCGCGCGATGGAGCAGCCGCATGTGCAGACCCTGTTTGAGGGATTGTTCCGCGTCATGCCCGGCAACCTGCTGATGGCAGAGGAAGAAAACTCCGGCCGGCTTCTGATCCTGTCACCGGACGGAAGCACCATCGCCGAGTTCATCAACAAGGCAGCGGATGGCCGCGCCTATCGCATGGGCTGGAGCCGCTATATGTCACAAACGGAAGGTGATGCGGCATTGGCTGCATTGTCAAACGACAGTTGCAGCGGCTGAGGATTGTTAGCCGAGTGCGGCGAGGCCGGGGAAGGTTTCCAGCAGCCAGTAGGAAAACTGGCTGAAGCCGCCTGTCAGCATCAACAGACCGATGGTCCAGAGCAGAAGTCCCATGACCCGCTCGATCTGCTCCATATGGCGTTTGAGAAAAGCCATGGCCCCGGTCAGGCGCGGGAAGAAGGCCGCGACCAGAAGGAAGGGGATGCCCAGACCGATCGCATAGATCGCCAGGAGCCCTGTCCCACGCGCCAGCGATCCGTCCTGCGCGGCGAGGGACAGGATCATCCCCAGTTGCGGGCCGATACAGGGCGTCCAGCCGAAGGCGAAGGCGAGGCCGAGCACATAGGCGCCAAAGGCCGAGCCGCCC
>NZ_JBARVQ010000345.1:0-4825 GCF_049646345.1 Albidovulum sp.
GGCGAGAAGCGGGTCGAGGCCCTGCGTCTGGCCGATATATTCCGCGCCAATGTGGTCGACTCGACATTGGAAAGCTTTGTCTTCGAGATCACCGGCACACCGGAAAAGATCGACGCCTTCGCCGAACTCATGCGCCCGCTTGGCCTGGTCGATGTGGCCCGGACCGGCGTCGCGGCTTTGGCGCGCGGCGTGTAGGCTCTCGCCCGGCGCGCGCGGCCTTATGACTGCAACAGCAGATATTCATATTAACGCGGGGCCCCTCCATTCGGCTGGGGAAGGGAAGAGTGGCAGGGGCCCCGCGCGCTGTGACCTTAGCCGTCTGTGACGAGCGTACCTGCCTCGACCGCAGCGGTCAGTTCGGCCTCATCGACCGCGCCGTCGGCATTGGTGTCGATGGTGACGAAGGTGTCCTCCGTCGCACTCGGATAAGCCACCTGAAGCTCTTCCAGCGACAGCGCGCCGCTGCCATCGGCATCCATGTCAGTCACGCCCTGCGCGAAAGCCATACCGGTCGAAGCGAGCCCGAATGCGAGGGTGAAAGCCAGTTTCTTCATCGGATATTCTCCTTAATTCATCCGTGATCAGGAAGACCGCTTTGTCGCGGCCCTCACATATCAGGACGCGGCTGAGGCAGGTTTATTCCCACCCCGGAGACAAGACAGCCTTCCCCGGCGGCAGGCTGCGCATTGCGCGCCCTGACACACGCGGGTTGCCGCCCAAAAAGACCGCAACCGGGCGGCGAAGCATGGCTCGGCGGGAATCCCCGGGCTTGTCCGACAGTCACGCCCGGCCAATGTCATGCGGGAAAGGAGACCGCCATGACGCATCCCTGTCCTACCGACACTACCCCCGAGCTTGTCGCCCTTATCCCCGACCTTCGCCGCCTTGCCCGCCGCCTGACCCGCGACCCGTCCGCGGCCGAGGATCTGGCGCAGGAGGCGCTCTTGCGGGTCTGGACCCAGATGGGCCGCAAAGCGGGGATTGATAAGTTGAAACCCTATCTGATGACGGCCGCACGCAATCTTGCCCGCCGTCCGCGCCCGGCGACACTGGCGCTCAGCGATGCCCCTGAACCCTCGGCCCCGCCAGCGGCACCCGGCCGACTTGCCCTGCGCGAGGTCGCGGACGCGATCACCCGGCTGCCTGAAGCCGAGATGCGTCTGATCCTGCGCAAGGCCACTGGCGACGAAAGCTATGCCGAAATCGCAGCCGCTGAAGGTGTGCCGGTCGGCACTGTGATGTCCCGCCTCGCGCGGGGGCGCGCCCGGCTCAGGCAGGATTGCGGCCTGCCGGAAAAAGGGCCCGTCGCCGCGTTCCTGACCCGCGAGGACATGGCCTGAACAAAAACCCAAAAAATTTTCATCGTGATGCAACTTCACCGCCGCGCGCTGCGTAATTGCGGTCATGCCAGGGGAATTGGTCCCCCGGACAATGAACGGAGAAATACATGTTCCGCACTCTTTCGTTTACCGCCCTCGCCCTTGTCGCCGCCCCTGTTTTTGCCGCCGAGAATCCCATGGTCGGCGGGGCCGCAATGTATGACAGCAAGACCATCGTCGAAAACGCCTTAAACTCGGCCGATCACACCACGCTTGTCGCTGCGGTTCAGGCCGCAGACCTGGTCGAGACGCTGTCGGGCGAAGGCCCTTTCACCGTCTTCGCGCCCACCAATGACGCCTTCGGCATGCTCGCGGCCGGAACAGTCGAGGATCTTCTCAAGCCCGAGAACAAGGAGATGCTGGCCAAGGTCCTGACCTGCCATGTCGTGGCCGCTGATGCGATGTCCGATGCCATTGCCGGGATGATCGCCGATGATGGCGGCATGCATCCCGTCCCGACCGTCGGCGGCTGCACGCTTCAGGCCACGATGGACGGCGAGTGGATCAAGCTGAAAGACGAACGCGGCCGGACCGCAACCGTCACCATCGCCGATGTCAAACAGGCGAACGGCGTCATCCATGTCATCGACACGGTGCTTTTGCCCGCAATGTAAAATCGGCTGTTCGGTACGAGTGCAGGGCGCTCTTTCGGGGCGCCCTTTTTTCATGACACGGAGGTGAAAGGCGACAAAGGTCGCCCGCCCGGTGTCAGTTCCCGGATCCCTGTTCCGCCTCGATCGCCCGCCATTTGGCGACGTTCTCGTTGTGCTCGTCCAGCGTCTCGGCGAAGGCATGCCCGCCGGTGCCATCCGCCACGAAGAAAATGAACGGCGTATCGTCGGGATTGAGGGCGGCGGCGATGCTCTCACGCCCCGGATTGGCGATGGGAGTAGGCGGCAGTCCCTCGATCACATAGGTGTTGTAGGGGGTACGCCCGCGCAGCTCGCTCTGGCGCAGCCCGCGTCCCAGAACGCCCTGGCCCTTGGTCAGCCCATAGATCACCGTCGGGTCTGTCTGCAGCTTCATGCCTTTTTCGAGACGGTTAACGAAGACACTCGCCACCTGACCCCGTTCTTCCGGCACGCCGGTTTCCTTTTCTACGATAGAGGCCATGATCAGCGCCTCTTCCGGACTTGCATAGGGCAAGCCGTCAGCGCGTGCGGCCCAGAGATCGGCCAGAATCGTATCCTGCCGCCGCTGCATCTCGGCCAGAAGTTCCGGCCGGGATGCGCCGCGCACGACCTCATAACTGTCCGGCGCGAGCCTGCCCTCGGCAGGCACCTCACCTGTCTCGCCCGACAGGAACTCGGCCCGTTTCAGCGCCTCGACGATCTGCCAGCTTGTCGCCCCTTCGGCCAAGGTGATGCGGAACCGCACCGCCGGATCCTCGGCCCGTTCGACATAAGCGTCGGGTGCCGCTTCTGCCGCCGGATCGAATTTCGCCACTTCCTCGTAGCGGTTCGTGACCGGATCAAGCTCGCGCACAACAACATCGGCCCCATTGACCCCGATGCGGAAGTTCACTTCCGTGCCGCAGGTGGATTGACCGCTGCCGGTGATCGCCTCGACGATTTCGGCCATGGATGCCTTGGGCGTGATCAGGAACGAGCCTGCCTTCAGGCTGCCCGCCTTGTCCTCATAATCCGCCCCGACCTTGAAAATATAGGCGGAACTCACCGCGCCTTCGCCCGCAAGATCGGCAGCTACGCCACGCAGGCTGGCCCCGCTTTCAACGCGGTAACAGATCGCTTCGGCCAGGGGGCCCGGCCCTTTATACTGCTGCTGCCCCCAGGCGACCAACGCTGCGGCCGCCACCAGCAACACGATGGCGATGGTCAGGAAGTTCGAGGCGATGTTACGCCACATCAGTCCGTCACCCGGCCGAGGACGAGCGAGGCATTGGTACCCCCAAAACCGAAGGAGTTCGAGAGCGCCACGTTGATCTCGCGCTTGCGCGCGGCATTCGGGGCCAGGTCCAGTTTTGGCTCAATCGCCGGATTGTCGAGGTTGATCGTCGGCGGCGCCACCTGATCACGGATCGCAAGCACGCAGAAGATCGCCTCAACCGCGCCAGCAGCGCCCAGAAGATGGCCAATCGCGGATTTCGTCGACGACATCGTCGCCTTTGCCGCCGCATCGCCCATCAACCGTTCGACCGCACCGAGTTCAATCGTATCGGCCATGGTCGAGGTGCCGTGGGCATTGATGTAGTCGATCTGCTCTGGTGTGACCCCGGCCCGTGCCAGCGCCGCTTTCATCGAGCGGTAGCCGCCATCGCCATCTTCGGATGGGGCGGTAATGTGATAGGCATCGCCCGACAGGCCGTAACCCAGCACCTCGGCATAGATCCGGGCGCCGCGCGCCTTGGCGTGTTCGTATTCCTCCAGCACGACGACGCCGGCCCCCTCGCCCATCACGAACCCGTCGCGGTCGGCATCATAGGGGCGCGAGGCCTTTTGCGGCTCATCCCCGCGTTTGGTCGACAGCGCCTTGCAAGCGTTGAACCCGGCGATCCCGATCTCACTGATCGGGTTTTCGGCACCGCCCGCCAACATCACATCAGCATCGCCCCATTGGATCAGCCGGGCCGCATCGCCAATGGCATGGGCACCGGTCGAACAGGCGGTCACGACCGCATGGTTCGGCCCCTTGAAGCCATAGCGGATACCGACCTGCCCCGAAATGAGGTTGATCAGCGAACCGGGAATGAAGAAGGGCGAAACGCGCTTGGGGCCGCGTTCCTTGATCAGATTGGCCGTTTCTGCAATCGACGACAGCCCGCCGATGCCCGACCCGATCATGACGCCCGTGCGCAGGCGGCTTTCCTCATCCTCAGGCATCCAGCCCGCATCCTTGACCGCCATATCAGCGGCGGCCATGCCGTACAGGATGAAATCATCGACCTTGCGGCGCTCTTTCGGCTCCATCCAGTCATCGGGGTTGAAGGTGCCGTCGGTGCCATCACCAAAGGGGATTTCGCAGGCATAGGTGGTAACCACATTCGCCGTGTCGAACCGTGAAATCGGCCCCGCGCCCGATTGTCCGGCGATCAACCGTTTCCACGTCTCATCGACGCCGCAAGCCAGTGGCGTAACCATACCAAGTCCGGTGACAACAACCCGCCTCATCGCGTTCCCCACTCAGTTTTCATCCGGGGCTTGATACACGGCGAAGACAGGGGCGGGCAAGGCCCGTTCCCACACGGGAAGCGGGCCAATGCCGTTCAGATGAATTCGGCGACATGCGCGGTGTCGGGGCGGGCTTCGCGAAGGGCATCTTTGAGGTTCAGCGTCTTGTTGAACAGCGCCCGTCCGACCATCGCTCCGGACACCTCACCCAGGAGCCTGAGCCGCGACACATCGTCGATGGTCCGCACGATGCCGCTGGCGATGACCGGGGCCTTGCAGCGTTCGGCAATGCGCGACACGACGCCAAGGGCCGCATCC
>NZ_JBARVQ010000346.1:0-3585 GCF_049646345.1 Albidovulum sp.
GAGCGAAACCGAAGCCGGGGTCGAAATTACCCTGCCCATGGCGTTGGTTGAATTCGACCGTTATCAACCGCCCTTCGTGCAGTATCGCGAAAGGGCCGGATCGGGTTTCCGCGCATTGCTGATCTCGCAAAAGGGCGATCAGGCGACGCTGGCCGGGCTCTATGACATCATGCAGACGCTGGAGATTGTGCCCGTCAACGGCGAACGGCGGCTAGGTGCGACCTCTTTCGTGCTGGCTGGAGAGAATGACAGTATTCAGTCCTACAGCCAGGCCGAGCTGAAGAACGGGACGATCAAGGGCTTCACCCTTGTCTGGCCGTCCAAGGACGCTCAGATGGGCGCCCGCGCGGTTGATGTCATGAAGGCCGCATTCCGTCCCTTGGGCGACACCGCCCTTGATGAAGGCCTGGGCGAGCCTCTGGCCGAGGATCACGCCCATCTGATGGCGGGGCTTGAGGTCCGGCGGCCGGAACGCTCCCGCTCGGGCTTCTATGTCAGTGCAGGCGGGTTGGTTGCCACCACGGACGACGTCGTCGCCGGATGTGGTCGCCTGACTCTCGACGGTGGCACCGAGGCTGATCTGGCCTTGCATGATGATGGGTCCGGCCTTGCCATCCTGAAACCGCGCACCACGCTCGCCCCCCGGGCCTATGCCCGTTTTGGCGCGGGTCGGGTCAATGCAGAGGTTGCGGTTGCGGGCTTTTCCTATGGCGACGCGCTCGACACGGCGGTGATGACCTTCGGCACGCTGGCCGATACGCGGGGGCTGGGTGGCGAGGACAACCAGACACGTCTCTCGGTCAGGACGCTCGACGGCGATGCCGGGGCGGCGGTGATCGATGCAAGCGGCGATGTGATCGGTATGCTGCTGCCGCGCAACGACGATGCAGGCCGGGTTCTGCCCGACGATGTCGGCCTGGCGCTGGACGGAGCGGCGATCCAGTCGGCGCTCGCGGCGGCGGGGCTGGCCTCAGGCACGGCAGAAGTGCAATCCTCACCCGCCCTTGCGCCCGAGGACATCACATTGCTTGGCCGCGATATGGCGGTCCTGGTTTCCTGCTGGAACTGACGGGTCTCAGGCCCGCCAGAAGCGTGGCAGGAAGAGCACCAGCACAACGAGCAGTTCCAGCCGACCAAGCAGCATCGCCACGGTCAGGATCCACTTCGCGACGTCATTGATCGCCGCGAAGTTCCCGGCCGGGCCGATGATCTCACCCAGACCCGGGCCGATATTGGCGATCGCCGTCGCGGCACCGGAAATCGAGGTGGTGAAATCGAGCCCCGTCAGCGCCAGCGACACCGCAATCAGGCCAAGGCTGACAACGAAGAGGCCAAGAAAGCTCATGACCGAGGAAAGGACCTCTTCCGTCACCGGTCGTCCGGCATAGCGCGGCGCGAAGACCCCGTTGGGTGAGTGGATGCGGCGGATCTGGGCGCGGACGGCGGCGATCAGCAGCTGATAGCGGAAAATCTTGACCGAACAGCAGGTCGATCCGGCGCAGCCGCCGATGAGGCCGATGAAGAAAAAGAGCACAATCGCGAAGGGCCCCCAGAGCTGATAATCGGCGCTTGCATATCCCGTCCCGGTGATGATGGATGTCACGTTGAAGACGGCTTCACGGAACGCATGGGAAATGCCGTCGCCGCGCAGGAACACCCGGTAGGCCCAGATCACCGCGATCAGGACCGCGAGCGTGGCAAAGAACCCCCGGACCTGCGCGTCCTGCCATAGCGGTCGGGCGCTGCCGGCCACCAGTTGCACATACCGCACGAACGGCAGGGCCGCGACAATCATGAAGACTGAGGACACATATTCAGGCGCGCCCTGAAACAGGCCGAATGAGGCGTCTGATGTGGAAAAGCCGCCCGTGGCGATGGTGGTCATCGCGTGGTTCACCGCATCGAACCCATCCATGCCGACGCTGACATAGGCCAGACCGCAGACAATTGTCAGCGCCACATAGATCCCCATGATCTGTGCGGCGATCTGCGCGGCACGCGGCAGCACCTTGCCGCCAGTATCAAAGCCTTCGGAGCGGAAGATCTGCATGCCGCCGACCCGAAGTTCTGGCAGGAACACCATCGCCACGACGATGATCCCGACGCCCCCGAACCATTGCAGCAGCGACCGCCACAACAAGAGCCCCTCTGGCATCAGGTCGAGCCCGATAAAGACCGTGGCGCCCGTCGTGGTCAGGCCCGACATCGCCTCGAACACCGCATCGACGGGCCGCGCGCCCGTGGCTCCGAACAGGAAGGGCAAGGCCCCGAAAAGCGGCAGGATAACCCAGACGCCGGTCGCCATCAGGAAGGTCTGCTGCAGCGACAGCCGCTCCCCCACCCGGTTGGCGCAAGCCAGAGCCATCAATCCGCCCCCCAATGTGGTGACAAGGGCGCTTTGCAAAAACGCCTGCCAATGGTCGTTGCCAAAGGCGAAATCGACGGCCAGCGGGACGAGCATTGTCACCCCAAGCACAGCGGTCAACAGGCCGATCACATATCCGACGGGGCGCAGGTCGAGCATGTCCATGCCATGGCCGGGCGTCGCGATCCTGTCAAGCGCTTCTGAAGGTGGCGGCGGCGCGATTTGAAATGGCTTTGCGCCCCGGAGCGGTCGTTGCCAATTGCAAGACACAAGCCGGGCGGGTGCCTGCCCGTGGGGTGCCGCGACGACGCTTCTTCAGGGCAGTTTATACCCGCAAAGCCCCTCTGACCTCATGCGAGGCGCGCGGTCTCAAAGGCTCCAGCCCGCCGGGACGGGCAGGCGCTCGCCCAGCGCCTTCGGCTTGATTCCTGGCGATTGGCACATTGGATCTACGACCGCAAAGTCCCGACAACAGACCGACACTTTTGAAGGCATGCCAACAGAAACGGCGCGCCCAGTAGGGGGCGCCGTTGGATGTCAGGTTCGTCTGCTCAGAACTGGTAGCCGAGCGATAAATCCCAAAGCGCGTCGGAACTCGTCGTATCGACTACACCGGCCTGAACATAGGCCCCCTGCCAGACCGTATATTTTCCGCTCAGACCGTAAATCGTGCTGGCTCCGTCCACGTCGAGCACGGTCGCCGTCACCCCCAACTGGTCCATCGGGCGGTAGGTGGCCCAGGCCATGAGCGCATCGGGAACGACATTGCTGCCGCCGGTATAGCCAAGGCCCGCCTCGTAATGATCCGCGCTCGCGCCGATTTCTACATGGATGGCCGATTGCGATGAGGTCGCGCCCGGCTTGACCAGTTCCAACGACCCGTTGGCAAAGAACCTGCCGGTATCGTAGCCGATGGCAAGATCGAACACATTGGTGTCGAGGTCGGACAGGCGGTGATAGGAAACCGCAGCCTTCATCATTCCGTATTCGGCGTCGTAACGCAGGCCGATCGGAGTATCGTCGCCCAGAAGGTAGACCGCTTCAACGATCCCGCCGGTGAGAATGTCCTGTTCAAGCGATACCAGCTTGGAGCCACCGAGATCCGGCATGCGGCTGACGGCGCTGGCGGCGTTGCGCGGGATGCCGAAGCTGAACTTGCCATAGCTCGTCCGGTAGGTGGCGTCTGCGAAGACGGCCGTTTCAACTTCAAAGGTCTCTCC
>NZ_JBARVQ010000347.1:0-1506 GCF_049646345.1 Albidovulum sp.
TGTTGGCCTGCAACCTCGATCAGGGCCAGCCGGGGTTTCCCGCAACCGTGCTGCCCGAGTTTCTGCAACGCATGGGCGTCCCGCACCGGATCGAATACCAGGACACCTATTCCATCGTCGTCGACAAGGTGCCAAAGGGCCGAACCTATTGCGCCCTCTGTTCGCGCCTGCGCCGCGGCAATCTCTACCGCATCGCGCGTGAGGAAGGCTGCTCTGCCGTGGTCCTCGGCCATCACCGCGACGACATCCTTGAAACCTTCTTCATGAACCTCTTTCACGGTGGCCGGCTGGCGACGATGCCGCCCAAGCTCTTGAACGAGGATGGCGATCTCTTCGTCTACCGCCCGCTTGCCCATGTCGCCGAGGCCGATTGCGAAAAGTTCGCCCAGGCCATGAACTACCCGATCATTCCCTGCGATCTTTGCGGCAGTCAGGACGGATTGCAGCGCCAGCAGGTCAAACAGATCCTCGATGGCTGGGAAAAGAACAGCCCCGGCCGCAGGCAGGTGATGTTCCGCGCCCTCATGAACGCGCGGCCTTCGCATCTTCTGGATCCCAAGCTATTCGATTTCGTCGGGCTGACCCGAAACGAAGCGACATTTGATGAAAATGCGCCGCAACTTCCCGACCTCGGTTAACCTCACCTCGACAGCCTCACCCCTACCTTGCCGTTGATCCGGGCAGGTCGTCTGCCCAATGCAATCAGGGGTGACTGCGGATGCCAAAAGGTGTGGGAACAGCGATCAATCGATTCCGGGGGGCGCTCAGGTCGGTGCTTCTGGGGCCGCATGTCATGGCCTTTCTTCCGGCGCTGATGCTGGGCGGATATTGGTTCGGTGGCGAAGGCCTGTTGCTCTACATGGCGCTCTTGATGCCTGCGATCTTCGCCGCGGCGGGGCTGTTTTCCGGCACCGGAACCTCTTGGCCCGATGACTACGACGGAATCACCGGCCTGAAACTGCGCAAAGCCGCAGTCAAACGCCTTGATGCGGCCCTGCAATCCGAACGGGATACGGGCAAGTCATCGGCAGCACTTGCAATCAGGCTTGACGATTTCCAGTCCCTCCTGCGCCAGTTTGGACCTTCCGCGACCGACAAGATCCTGCGCCAGACGGGTGAACGGCTCAAATCCGCACTTCGCGACGGCGATCTCGTCGTCTGGCTGGGTGAGGCGAGCTTCGGCGTCGCCCTTGCTCCGGTCCCCCGCCTTGACCTGGAAACGCTCATCCAGCTGTCGGCACGGCTTCAGGCCGCGCTGGCCGAACCGTTCTCCGTCGATGGAACCCGGGTTTACGCGACCGCTTCCATCGGTTTCTGCAGCCTTGCTCGGGCGAATGCAAGATCAGGGCAGGATGTGCTCGTCGGGGCCGAAACTGCAGCCGATGCGGCACAGGCGAACGGAGCGGGATCGATCCGCGCCTTCACGCCCGAAATCAACCGCCGCGCAATAACCCGCGCCGGCCTGGCGAAAGAGGCCGCAGAAGCCCTGGCAAACGGCCAGATCAC
>NZ_JBARVQ010000348.1:0-7650 GCF_049646345.1 Albidovulum sp.
CCATTACCGCCGCCGCTGCCGCCGCCATTACCGCCGCCATTACCGCCGCCGCTGCCGCCGCCATTACCGCCGCCGTTGCCGCCGCTGTTACCACCAGCGCCGCCTTTGTCGCCCGATTTGCCGTTGCTCTTGCCCTTGCCCTTGCCCGGATTGCCCACTCCCTTGCCGGAAGGATTGGCGCGCGCAGCTTGACGTACGGCCTTGGCGTTTGCTGACTTCCCACTGACCATCCGTCCGGTCGCGGCATCAACGATCACACTGGCAAGGACACCGTTCGGCTGCATGACCAGAACATGGTAGTAGATGCCATCCGTCTCAAACGCGCGGACATCGACGGGTTCCCCGGATACGCGGCGTTTGATTGATGAGAGTATTTTCTGCAAACCCAGGCTGCGGCCAGCATCGACGCTTTGGCGCAACTCATTCTGGTTAAGTTCACGTGGCTCGGCCGCCCACGCCAACGAAGGCGCAAGCCCAAAAACTACCAGACCGATACTCAGTAAATTTCTAAACATGTTCGCCTAGTACCAGACCCGAGATGAACCTGATGTGAACGTCTCGTTGTCCACCGGTTCAAGCAGCCCGTGCTTAGTTGTTGTTAACGTCGCCTGATTCCCAGTCTGCATGACCGGGGTTGGGGCAAGTGCAACAGTTATAGTCAGGAACACCAGAATGACCAGATCCGGAACGCTTATCAAAGCCGCCAGTTTTGCAATTGCAACGCTTGGTACAGCCGCTTTCGTGACTGCGGTTGCCATGCCGGACGCCGTCTACGCCAAGAATGGCGGTGGCAATGGCGGCGGTAACGGCGGTGGCAATGGCGGCGGCAACGGCGGCGGCAACGGCGGCGGTAATGGTGGCGGTAACGGCGGAGGCAACGGCGGTGGCAATGGCGGCGGCAACGGCGGCGACGCAGGCGGCAACGGCGGCGGCAAGAGTGATCGCGGCGGATCGAACAATGGCGGTCAGGGCAAATCGCAGAATGCGTCCAAGTCGACCAAGGCTGATAAACCGGTGAAGCAGGCTGCGGCGGCTTCTGCGGCAAAGGCAAAAAAGAAGGCCCCCGCTGCCGTTGATGCGACATATGAGGCCCCCCTGCATCCCAACAAAAAGGGCAAATGGAATGCGGCCAATGCGAATCAGGCGGCACTCGACGCCCATATCCGCAATCAGAACTTCAATGGCACGATCGGCGCCCTTTCGCAGTATCAGGTCGCGGCCAAGGCGGCATCCGGCGCTGAACTGACCGATGCCGAAGCCGCAGCAATCGATTCGCTTCTTGGCGGAGGTTCATACGATGCTACCGACCAGGAGCTGGCTGATGCTCTCAATGCTGATGCGGTTGCGGGTGACCCGGTCTACTCGGTGGAAGACGGCGTGGTAAGCTGCTCGGACAATTGTGATGCGGCGGATGTCGAAGCTGCACAGGCTCTGGCCGATGCCGAGGCTGAAGATCTCGCGAGTGATGCGGAGCAACAGGCTCTTGATGATCTGTTGTCCGCCTCCGAGCAGCGCATAGTCACCGAATCCAACAAGCCGCTGTCTCCGGAAGGAACCGATCAGTTGCTGGATGAACTTGCCTCCGCCCTCGGTGTGACGCGGGCGATGCCTGAAGTGGAAGAACCGGTCGAAGAGCCGGCCGAGGAACCGGCGGAAGAGCCGATCGAAGACCTCGAATAGCAACGACAAACGCCGGTCACATGCGTGCATCGCGGTGACCGGCCAACAAGAAACGAAGTGAGGCGGGTAAAAGAAGGGGCTGATGTGAAGGGGACTATGACGATGCCGATCTACCATTTCATTGAAAGGGCTGCGTTGGTGTTCGCGATGGCGTCTTCGGCGCTTTTCCTGGCCGTTGGCGAAGGTGAAGCGGCGATTGCGGCTTTGGCGATATGGCCTTTGACCCGTGCGTTGATCTCAGTCCTTGACGTTTTCGTCGTGTTCTTCACGGAACAACCCCTTGTCCGCTCGTCCAGATACAAACCGTCCCTTTCGGAATACTCGGTTTCGAACACATCCGACTGATCCTGTATCGGCGCGTCGTCTTTCAGCGGCGGTCGCCATCGACGAAGATGGCACCCGACCTGCGCCTGTTAACGAGTGAGACGGCCCTGGTCTGAGTTGCCTGTTTGTACATACGGTGGTGGTGGGCAGTTTGATCGGTCGGGCGTTTTGTCCCTTTGCCGCCACGGGCGGAACCCGTTTTTCAAAATGAACAGTTTTGTCGCCGACGCTCTGGAACCCGGGCTCGCGCATAGGGGGGCGTGTGCGCCGGACGCACACGAAAAAGGCGAAATTCCTGCAAATTTCCGCCGCCATTGAAATTTAGCGCTGGCTTCAGAGATCACACGATACGGGAAGAACGAGATGCTGTTGCGCAACCTGTTGATTGTTTGTGCGGTTCTGATCAGTTCGGCGACAGGGGCCGAGGCAAAGCGGGGCGGCGGCGGGAGTAGCAAGCAAACTCTGACATTTCTCGCGGAAACGCCGATGCCTTCGAGAAGCGGCAGTACTCTGTCTTTGTGCAGGCTCGACGAGGAATTCGGCATCCTGTTCATTCCATTGTTCACCTACGCCGAAGCCTATGTCATGGCCGAGAACCGGTGCGAAACGGACCAGTATCTCAGCATGAAAGAGGGTGGTTTTGCGCAGATGCAGTCGATGGGAATTGTTCCGGCCGATCTGCCGGAAAACCCCACTGTCGGCCTTCAAGGTTATGGACGCAACAGTATCTTCGTTGTAGTCCTGCTGGCGTTTTTCGGATTTTCCTGGATGTCGAACAAGCGGCCGGCCCGGGCAAAGCCGCAGCCGAAGCTGTCCAATCCATCGGGCGGTCAGGAAGCGGGCAAGGTGGCCTCGCCCATGGATGCGCTCATGACGCTTCTCGGCAGTGCTGTGGTCAATGCCGGGGCGGCCGATGTGCAGCGGGTGGAACTGCTTGAGGCAATCTGCTCCAAAGTGCAGGGCGCAAAGGTCGGCATGAGTGGCGCGCTGTCCATCGTGTCGCGGGCGAAATGCGATCTGAGTGAAACTGAAATCACAGGATTGGGGCGGCTTCTGAACGGCGATCAGCGCGAGATGGTCTTTTCCGCCGCGGCATTGCTGTCGACTGAGAATGGCAGTCTGGTACCGCAAGCTGATGACTTCATTGAACGACTGCGGCGTGGCCTGTCAATTTCCCAGTCGGCGGCACATCGGATGCTTGCCGAGGCCGCATAACCCTTCGGGTCACAACCCGAACGCCTGATAGGGCAGGAACCGCACCGGATCGCCAGGCTGGATTGTCATTGCCGCGTCTGGCAGTTCGACAAGGCCGGTGGCCCAACTCAGCCCGCTGATCCGGCCCGAGCCTTCTGAGGCAAATGTCTCCACCCGACCGTCAGCGCCGATCCGGGCGCGCAGGTATTCGCGACGGCCTGCTTTCTTGGACTTTGCAAAACCGGCGGGCAGGGTCATGGCCAGTGGTTCCGCCCAGCCTGCGCCCGACATCAGGCTCAGCGCAGGCCCGGCAAAGATCGCGGCGCAGACAAAGGCCGCGACCGGATTGCCGGGCAGACCGAAGACCGGCACGCCGGACCAGAGCGCGAGCGCCAGCGGCCGCCCCGGTTTCATCGCAATGCGCCAGCTTGTGAGCTGGCCCTTTTCCCGCAGCAGCGCCGAGACGTGATCCTCGTCCCCCGCCGAGGCCCCGCCCGAAGTCAGGATCACATCCGCCGCTTCCGCCCCCCGGTCCAGCGCGGCGGAGATCAGGGCGGGGTCGTCGCGGATATGGCCAAGGTCGACCGGCACGGCACCCCACGCCGCTGCCATCGACAGAAGCATCGGCCGGTTGGCGTCATAGATCTGATGGGGCCGGGCGGCTTCGGCCGGGCGGCCGACAATCTCGTCCCCGGTCGACAGGACGCCCACGCGAAGCGGGCGATAGACCCTGACCTCGGCGATGCCAAGGGCTGAAAGCAGCGCAAGATCGGGGGGGCGAAGCCTGTGCCCGGTGGTCAGGGCGACGGTGCCTTCGGCGACATCCTCACCCGCCTTGCGGGTATTGGCGCGTGGCTTAACCGGACCGTCGAAGGCGACCATTGCGCCATCCGTCGCGCAGTCTTCCTCCAGCACCACGGTATCGACGCCTTCGGGCAGGATCGCCCCCGTCAGAATGCGGATCGCATGACCGGCGGGTACCGTCCCCGCAAAAGGTTGCCCTGCCGCTGCCCGGTCCGCAACCAGCGGCAGGCGCTGGACACCCGATCCGGTCGCCCCGTGGGCAAAACCATAGCCGTCAACGGCGGAATTGGCGCGGGGCGGGTTCGAGCGCCGCGCAATGCAATCGGCCGCCAGCACCCGACCTGAAGCCTTCGCGACCGGCAGTGTTTCCGTTTGGGTCAGCGGCACAAGTGCCGCACGCAGCCGGTCAAGCGCCTCATCCACGGGCACCCACTCAACGCCTTGCGGCATGGCAAAACAATCATCACGCAGGCGCGGGGGGATAAGATCGTTCACAATCCGACCTCCTTCAGGATGAAATCCACGATCGCCGTGATGTCATTCAGATCGAAGACGGGTACGGTCAGCCCCCCGGGCGCGGCATCGGAGGCGACGGCCCGCACGGTCGTGTTCTCCGGGGCAAGCAGTGGCCGTCCGGTTTCGGCCCGGTGGGCTTCGATTTTCGGGTGGGCTTCGCGCTTGTAGCCTTCGATCAGCACCAGATCGACGGGGGAGAGTTTGGCCAGAAGCTCGGCCAAAGGCGGCTCTGGCGCGCCGCGCAGCTCATGCATCAGCGCCCAGCGGACGGGCGAGGCGACCAGCACCTCATGCGCGCCCGCCTGCCGGTGACGATAGCTGTCGCGGCCTTCATGGTCGATCTCGGTCGCGTGGTGGGCGTGCTTGACGGTTGAGACGGTGAGGCCCCGCCGGGTGATCTCCTCCACCAGCCGCTCCATCAGTGTAGTCTTGCCTGAGTTCTTCCAGCCGGTAACGCCATAGACCCTCATG
Source organism: Albidovulum sp. (assembly GCF_049646345.1). Lineage (GTDB taxonomy): Bacteria > Pseudomonadota > Alphaproteobacteria > Rhodobacterales > Rhodobacteraceae > Albidovulum. Next base: position 4,990 of record NZ_JBARVQ010000348.1, read on the forward strand.
CCAGCAGCCTTTCCGCCGCGACGATGTCCTCGGGCGTATTGATGTTGAAGAAGGGGTCGAACGGGTCGGAGGGGAAATCCGCGCTGCCTGCCCCGTGGCGCCCGGTCCAGAGGACGATTTTCCGCAAGCCCCCTTCCAGTGCTGCGCGCAGATCATCGCGCAAGCTCACAGGCCAGAGGCCGAAGGTCGGGTGTTGCCAGAGCCTGCCGTCTTCGTCCCGGCTGGCGGCGAGCGCCAGGCCCGATGGCCCAGCGGCGGCCTGCAGCCGGGCTACCAGATCGGTGGGAAAGAACGGTGTATCTGCGGCGGCGGTGACAATCGCGCTTGCCCCGAGCCCGGCCGCCCAGTCGAGCCCGGCAAGTACCCCGGCCAAGGGGCCGGGATGGTCGGGCATACTGTCGGGCAGGATCGGCAATCCGAATTCGGCCAAGCGCGCCGGATCGCCATTGGCGTTGATCGCAAGCGGGCCGCATTGGGGCGCCAGCCGCGCAATCACAAGGTCGATCAGCCGTTCCCCCGCCACGCGTTTCAGCCCCTTGTCGCCGCCGCCCATGCGCGTGGCGCGGCCCCCCGCAAGAATGATGCCGGGCAGGGTCATGCTGCATCCATCCATGCGGCGATGCGTGTCGCCAGCGTCTGACGATCCATGTCCTTGGGCAGGTAGATGTCGGGCACGATCAGGCCCCGCCCGTCCTCGAACCCGATGCCGAGCCCGGTCCGGGCGTGGAACATACGCTTGACCCCGCTCCAGCGGATAAGCTCGGAATGAAAGCTGTTGGCCATCCGAAAGCCATTGGCGTCGATTGTCACCTCGTCCTGCAGGCTGGTTCGCGCGCTGTTGACCGCGCCACGGGCGCGCAGCCGGTCGATGACCGGATCAAACAGCACCGCGTAAAGAACATATCCGCCGATAAACCCACCAAGCGCCCAGCCTATGCTTTCCCGGTCGAAGCCGAGAGGGATCAGAAGCGCCAGAACCAGACAGACAAGCAAAGCGGCACTGAACTTGATGATCCCGAAAACCGGAACCGGATGGCCGTTATCCTCGCCAGCGGCATAACCGCCAAGTACCATTTTCTGGAAGTCGTCCAGAAGATCGTCGGTCCAGACATGCTGCCAGCGGATCGCGGTGCCGTCACGCATCTTCCGCCCCCTTGCGCCGGTGTTTGCGGTCTTCCTCTTCCCCGGTCAGGGCTGCGTCCCGGACAAGTCGTTCCTCGCCCGACAGACAGACGAACCGCTGTCCCCGCATCCGTCCGATCAGTGTCAGGCCCACCTGACGTGCGATTTCCACCCCCCAGGCGGTGAAGCCCGACCGCGAGGCGAGGACGGGGACGCCCATCTGGGCGGTCTTGATCACCATTTCCGAGGTCAGCCGCCCGGTCGTATAAAGGATCTTGTCCCCTGCCGGGACTGTGTGGCGGAACATGTAACCGGCGATCTTGTCGACAGCATTGTGCCGCCCGACATCCTCCATATAGACCAGCGGGCGGTCCCCTTGGCACAAAACCGTGCCGTGGATCGCGCCCGCCGCCAGATAGAGCGAGGGTGTGGTGTTGATCGCCTTGGCCAACGCATAGAGCCAGCTTGTCCGGACCTCGGCGGCTGGCAATTGCAGCCCCTCCAGCCCCTCCATCATGTCGCCAAAGACCGTGCCCACGGCGCAACCGCTGGTCCGGGTCTTCTTCTTCACCTTCTCCTCATACGAAGTCGCGCGTTCGGTGCGGACCACGACCGTCTCGATCTCTTCGTCGAAATCGACGCCCGTCACCACATCGTCCGCCTTCAGCATCCCCTGATTGCGCAGAAACCCCAGCGCCAGATAATCGGGGTAGTCGCCGATGGTCATCGCCGTCACGATCTCCTGCGCGTTCAGGAAGATCGTCAGAGGGCGTTCCTCGACGACCGAGATTTCGGTCGCGGTGCCGGTCTGGTCAATGCCGGTGACGCGGCGCGTCAGTCGGGGATCGGCGGGGTCGGGCAGGATCGGCAGGTGCGGGGGCATGGGGTGACTTTCCGTTTCGCCCGGCATCTTGTATTCCGGCGGGAGGGGTTTCAAGGGGATGCGGTCATGCTCGGCTATGTCATCGCGGAAGGACGGGGGGCTGCGGACCTTTTGCTGGCCGATGTGGCGCGGCATCTGCATGACGATGGCTGGCCGCTGGCCGGGGCCGTTCAGGTCAATTCCGAACGCGGTGAGATGCATCCCTGCGACATGGACCTGCATGTGCTGGCCGCCGACCGGATCGTGCGGATATCGCAGAACCTAGGATCGCTCGCCAAGGGGTGTCGGCTTGACCCGTCGGGGCTGGAACAGGCTGTCGGTATGGTTGAGGCGGCGCTGGACGCGGAACCGCGCCTTCTGATCGTCAACAAGTTCGGCAAGCAGGAGATCGACGGTCGGGGCTTTCGTCCGGTCATTGGCCGGGCGCTGGCGGCGGGCGTGCCGGTTCTGACGGCGGTCAACAGCGCCAACCTGCCGGGTTTCCGGACCTTTGCCGATGAGATGGCTGAACCGCTGGCGCTTGATTTCGACGCCATTCTGGGCTGGTGCCGACGCGTGGCCGGATGAGCGTGGCAGAAGCAGTGGGGCGACATGGACAAAATGTCCCTTCGCAAAGTCACCTTGACCGTTTTCAGCCCCATTCTGTCCCTCTAAGG
>NZ_JBARVQ010000349.1:0-1865 GCF_049646345.1 Albidovulum sp.
GACCTTGTCTGCCGTCCGGTTTCCGTGCGGGTCACGGCGCGCAGCACATCAAGGGGCACATCTTCGCGTCGCGCGGCAACCGTGGCCGCGTCGTCGCACATGGCGTGCAGCGGTCCCGCATCAGGAAGTGCTGCCGCAGGGTCCGGTGCCCATCCGAGCAGGCCCGCAATGGCGATCGCACCGAACCAGCCTGCACCCGCGGTCGACAGGGACCCGCGGACGGGAATTCGCAAATGGATCATTCTTGGCATTCTGCCAGTTCTCCGACCGGGTTCCGGACCCGTTCATCCTAGGAACGCCGCATTGAGGATTCGTTAGCATCGCCCGAGAATCTGGGCCCTTGATGTGGCTGCCGGCGCGTCCCGGTGCTCAGTCGGTATCGACGGAAACGGTCACTTTCTGCAGCAGGTCCTCGATATCGCTTCGCGTCGAAGTGGACTTGTCGATCAGGGCGCGCGCCCGTGCCAGAGGTGTCAGCCCGTCAAGTTCCGGGTCCGGTTTGGCCAACTCTCCGGTTGCTGCGGCCAAAAGTTCGTATTGGGTTGGATCCGGCTCGACGCCCGGCTGAAAACTGTCGGCAAGCCATAGACTTCGGGCTGCGCCATTCCGGTCTTCCGCGACCTGAAGCATATGCCCGGCCTCCAGATAGTCCTGCCGTTGCAACATGGCTTCGGCTCTCAGGCGAGCGGCTTGCGGGCCTTCCAACCCAAGCAACGCGACCATGGCCTCGTGCGGCAATTGCTGCGCCAGCGCGGCTTCGGCCCGCAGCAGGCGCCTATCTTCCGTTGCGACGCCTTCGGTCGAACCGGCGAGCAGCCGTACTGCGGTCTCAGCAAATCCGAGGTCGAGAATGCGGCGGGCAAGCCTGTTGCCAAGGTCCTCGGCATAGGCGGATTCCTGTCCGGTGATGGCATGCAAGGCCAGTCTTAGGAAGGTCAGATCGTCGGCGCGTTCCTCGATCAGATAGAGCAGCCGGGATTCGGTCTGCAGGCGCGATTCCGGCCCGTTCAGCTCTTCGATGGGGCCAAGTGCCTCGAAGGCTTCGTCGAACCGATCCGTCAGAGCGAGCGAGAGCGCTAGGGTTTCCCTGAGCTTCACGCCAAGTTCCGATCGGCGATGCTCGAGTGCGAATCCGCCGGCCAGTACCGGAACATCCGGCGCTATCGAGCCGCGCAGTTCATATTGGTTCTTGACCAAGGCTATCAGCGCCTTCGGTGCCTGTTCTGTATCTGTTTCGGCGACTTTCGACAGTTTTTCCATGGCCTTGTCACTTTCGCCGCGCAACTCGGCTGTCTTCGCTTCCGCCAGTTCCAGATCGGGGCTGGACTCGCCACCGGACCTGCGCAGCATGCGCAGCAGCGCTTCGGCCGTCGGCCTGTCACCGGCATCGCCGAACCGTCTGCTCAACGTTGGCCCGAGATGCTCGCGCAAGTACAGGGGAAGCCGGCCAAATGCTCGGAGTACCGCTTCGTTGTTGATTTCATCGGTCTTGATTGGTTCCGCAAAGGCAGCCCAGAGCGCAACATCGCTGTCGCATTTCTGCTGATTTGAAAAAGGGTTGTCGCCATTCAACTCGCCACGATCGATCAATCGCGCGAGGGCAAGCGCGCCGCGCGCCTCGGGCCCCGACAAGGCCGCAAGGTCGATGATGTGGGCAGCCTCTGCTCCGAATCCGAAGTGCAGGTAGGTCCTTGCCAGTTTCAGGGCAGTTGCCGGGTCGATCCGGTCGAACTCCTCAACCAGTTCGACGCGCAACGCGGAGACCTGCATCGCGAACGGCCTGTCATCACCCCAACGCTCGACGGCAATGATCTCGGGGTCAAGACAACTCGCGGCTGTGGATTGATGGAGCAGGGCCCCGACAA
>NZ_JBARVQ010000350.1:0-1554 GCF_049646345.1 Albidovulum sp.
CGCCGACGGAGGAAAGTGGACTGGTGAGGGCGAGTTTCATCAGATTGGCCGTTGTTGCTTCCTGTATACGCGCCTTGATGTTCGCCAGATGTGAGCGCTCGCCATCTTTTATATTTTCGATCACCACATCCAGGGTTGAGCTGGGTTCACGCAGCGTGAACCGGTAGTCGCCACTGACATCGAAGAAGGGAGAGACGTGAAAAGCCTTCGGCGCCGCGTGCACCGATCGTGCGCTTTCGATCGCTGCGACATAGCAATGTCGTTCGCCGAACGTGTTGCGCACTTCATAAATCACACCGGTGAGGTTTCCGTCCTGCGCATAGCCATACCAAAGGGAGATTGGCGCGAACTTGTAGAATAAATGGCGCGCGAACGTCACAAGCCGGATAGTCCCGCCCTTAAGGTCCACGCCGGCGGTTGCAAACAGTCCATCTGCCCACCGTCGCAGGCTGATCGACCGATCGAGCGCGCCATGATCGGTTTCCCGAAACGAAAATAGTCCGGGCTTGTTCACGCGAAACAGCCAGGACAAGCGGCCAGCTTCCGCAAGCCGGTCTATGTCCAGATCGATCAGTGCAATCTCGTAGCTGAACGCTCTTTCGAAGGGGACAAATCGCTTGTGATGCGTCCGACCCTTCCAGAGCCTCAGCGGGGGTTGTGTCACGCAGTTACCTCGGCCTTCAGATCCGGTCCGGAAGTGTTGCGCCGCGGCGTGACGATGTCCACGCCTTTCGCCTCCCAGGGCACAAATCCACCAAGCGATAATGCTGGCGAGAGTCCAGATTTGAGCCCATCCTCATGGAAACCCCGACCCATCCAGGCGCCGGCGAACCACAATCCGTCCTGTCCCTGAATCCGCTTGATCGAACGGACCGCCGCTTCGGCCGCCGCATCGAATTGTGGATGATCGAAGCTGTATTCATGGAAGGTGAGTTCCGGGGCAGGGGCGCGTTCGGGGTTCAGCGTTATAAACACGGGCCGCGTCGGATCAATGTTCTGCAGACGGTTCATCCAATAGGTCAGGCAGATATCGCCATTCGATTGCTTGAGCACGTTCCAACTCGCCCATGCTGCTTTTCGCGCGGGCATCAGCGACGGGTCGCGGTGCAGATAGATCGTGTTCGGACGATACCGTACGGAGCGAAGGTAAAAGGCTGGTGTTTCGTAATCCCGTTCAACCAGTTTCAAGGCTTGATCCGAATGGCAGGCAAAAATGACGTGATCAAATATTTCCGCTCTGCCGGAGCCGGAGACGACGGCGACCTTTTCGCCGAAAGGAGACACCCGGGATACCGACGCCTTGAGGCGAACCCGTTCGCCGAGCGCCTCTCCCACCTTGCGGACATAGTTCTGGCTGCCCCCCGTGATCGTGCGCCATCTGGGGCGCTCCTTGTGCATCAGGCGATGATTGTCAAAGAACTGGAAAAAACTCAAAGCCGGGTAATCGAGCATCCGGTCTTCCGCCGTTGACCAGATTGCAGCGCCCATCGGCAGGATGTAGTTCGTGCGGAAATCCTCATCGAACCCATGCCGGTCAAGCCATGCGCCCAGGGT
>NZ_JBARVQ010000351.1:0-14299 GCF_049646345.1 Albidovulum sp.
GGCCTCACCTTCGCGTGACCTTTTGCAACGATCATTGCCACTCCAACCGTCCGTGCACAGTTTGCCGGTGACGCAAGCAGGAGAGAGCCATGGCGACCGAACGCATTACCTTCCCAGGCCATTCCGGGGCCGAACTGTCGGCCCGGCTCGACTTGCCGGACGGTCCGCAGCTTGCCACGGCGCTCTTTGCCCATTGCTTCACCTGCGGCAAGGACGTGATCGCAGCCCGTCGCATCGCCGCGCGCCTCGCCGCAATGGGCATCGCCACGTTGCGCTTCGATTTCACCGGGCTTGGCCAGTCCAAGGGCGACTTTGCCGAAACCGGGTTCCTGTCGAATGTCGCCGACCTGAAAGCGGCGGCCGATCATCTTGCCGGTCGCGGCATGGCACCCGCTTTGATCATCGGCCATTCTCTGGGCGGCGCGGCGGTTCTGAAAGCCGCCGGTCAGATCGACAGCCTCCGCGCCGTCGTCACCATCGGTGCGCCCTTCGATCCCGGCCATGTCACCCATAACTTTGCCGGTGCGCTCGACAGGATCGAGGAAGACGGCGTGGCAGAGGTCAATCTTGGCGGACGCCCGATCCGCATCGGCCGCGATTTCGTGCGCGAGGTAGCGGCCGAGGAACTTACCGCCCCCATCGCCAGTCTCAAACGCGCATTGCTGGTCCTGCACGCGCCCCGTGACCAGATCGTCGGGATCGAGAATGCCGGTGCGATCTTTTCCGCCGCGAAGCATCCCAAAAGCTTCGTCACGCTCGACAATGCCGACCACCTCGTCTCCGATCCCGCCGATGCCGATTATGCCGCCGAGGTCATTGCCGCCTGGAGTGCGCGCTATCTTGACCTGAAGCAGCCGGAAGCCCCGAAAGGTGCGCCAGAAGGTATCGTGCGGGTGTCAGAGGCTGATCCCGACGGGTTTCTTCAGCATGTCAATGACGGCCCCCTGCACCATGCCCTTGCCGATGAGCCGGAGGCCTATGGCGGCACCAATCGTGGCATGACGCCTTACGGTTTTCTCGCCGCGGGCCTCGGGGCCTGCACCTCGATGACGATCCGCATGTATGCGCGGCGCAAGGAATGGCCCCTGACCCATGTCCGCGTCGATGTCAGCCATGACAAGGTCCATGCCGAGGACTGCGTCGATTGCGACAAGGGCGGCAAGATCGACCTTTTCCGGCGCGCGATCACGCTTGAGGGCGATCTCGACGATGACCAGCGTGCAAGGCTGCTGGAGATCGCCGATAAATGCCCGGTACACCGGACATTGGAAGCCTCCAGCCGGGTTGAGACGACCCTCGCCGATCCCGCTTGATCCCTGACAGGTGCCGCGCCATCGTGGCCGCACCTGAAATGGGGGCGGACATGCAGATCGATGCGAATGGCATCCGGCTGGAATACGAGGTTCACGGGCCCGAAGACGGCCCGGCGCTGATCCTGATCCGGGGGCTCGGCTCGCACCTCATCCACTGGCCCGAGGAACTGACCGCTGGGTTTGCCGCAGCCGGATATCGTATTGTGACCTTCGACAATCGCGATGTGGGGCTGTCGTCCCGTTGCCCTGTGCCGGGGGCGGAGGGCAATGCCGGGACCATCCTTGCAGATCTGAACGCGGGGCTCGTGCCGAAACCGGCCTATCATCTTTCGGACATGGCGCGCGATGTCGTGGCGCTGATGGATGCGCTGGGCATCGCGCGCGCCCATGTCTTCGGTATTTCGATGGGCGGTGGCATCGTCCAGCTTCTGGCCTGCGATCATGGCGACCGGCTGCTCTCGGCCATCATGGTGATGACCTCGGCAACGCTTGGTGGGCTCAACCTCGGCGGGCGGCTGGTGTCGAAACCCTGTGACCGCCAGACCTATATCGCGGGGGCGCTTGAGGGTGACAGGGCCTGGGGCAGTCCGGGCTTTCCGGCATCTGAGGCCTATCTGGCCGATCAGGCGGCCCGCGCCTTTGACCGGGGGGCAGAGGCAGAAGGGGTGAACCGCCAGCTTCTGGCGATCCTCAACGCGCCGGACCGCCGGGCTGACACCGCCGCGCTGACCCTGGCATGCCTCGTGATCCACGGCGAGGATGATACATTGATCCCCGTGGGTCACGGACGAAGCCTTGCCGCGTTGATCCTGGGTTCGGAGTTGGAGGTCATTGACGGGATGGGCCATGTCATCACACCCATGCTCGCACCACGGATCGTGGATCGGGTGGACCGGTTCATAACCTCCCGGCTATAGTCCCAGACGCCTTGTGCGGCGGATCACCAGAGCGATGCAGGCAAGGGCCAGCAGCGAGGAGAGGAACATCAGCACGGCCAGCGGCAATGCGCCGCCGCCAAATCCCAGCGCCCAGCCAGCCAGTGCCGACAGTCCGGCCCCGCCGCCGATCATGATCGCCCCGCCAAGGCCCGATGCCGTGCCCGCCAGTTCCGGCCGGACCGACAGCATCCCGGCATTGGCATTGGGCAAAGCCATCCCGTTGCCGAGGCCAACCGCGATGATCAGTCCGAAAAAGACATTCGGCCCGGCCAGTCCCGCGATTTCCAGAAGCGTCAGCAGTCCCATACACGCGGCGGTAAAGGCCGTGCCGAACAGGATCATCCGGTTCAGCCCGATCGCCACCGAAAAGCGGCCCGAGATGTAGTTGCCGATGGCATATCCGAAGGCCGGGGCCGCGAAATAGAAGCCCAGAATGCCGGGCGACATGTGGAAGACTTCCGACCCGACATAGGGCGCGCCGCCGAGATAGGCGAAAAAGGATCCCGAGGAGAAAGCCGCAGCCAGGCAATAGCCCCAGAATCGCGGTGAGGTCAGCAATTCGGGATAGGTCCGGACCTGATCGGCAAACCGCGCCGTCCGTCCGGCCGCAGTTTCGCCGAGATCGGCCCAGACCAGCCACAGAACCATCACCCCCAGCACAATCAGCAGTGCAAAATTAGCCTGCCAGCCAAATGCCTCGTCCAGAACACCGCCGATTGCCGGGCCGATCATCGGCACGATCGACATGCCCATCGTCACATAGCCGATCATCGAGGCCGCCTGTTCGCCGGGCACCATGTCGCGGATGATGGCGCGGCTCAGAACCATGCCGGCCGCGATCACCGCCTGCAGCATGCGGAATGCCAGAAAGATCTCGACCGTGGGGGCAAGGATCGTGCCCAGCGTCGCGATCAGGAACAGGACCACCGACCATAGTAAAACCGGACGCCGCCCGAACTGGTCGGAGATCGGCCCGATGACGATCTGCAGAAGCGCGCTGAAGCCGAGATAGAGCGAGACCGAAAGCTGCATCACCCGGTATTCCGTGCCGAACCATTCGGTCATCCGGGGCAGGGAGGGCAGGAAGATGTTCATCGCCAGCGTCGAAAGCCCCGTGACAAGAACCAGCGTCACGATGTGCGGCGGTGTGGTCCGGGTCAGAAAGCGGACTTCAGGTTTCATCTGCTGGCTCATCCTCATCGCCTATGGGGGGAGCCGAAGATTGTCCATCGGCCAGAACGCACAGGTCACTGTGCAAAGAATCGCGCCATTCTGAAAGGGGCGATTGCGTTTGCGGCCTTAGCTGGGTTGCGGATCGTGACCGGGCGGACCGGTCTCTCAAGCCGCTTTTGTAAGGTGGGTTTTAACCCACCTTCGTCGGAGAGGGTGGGTTAAAACCCACCTTACGACGCCATTATTCGCAAATATTCATTTTGCAATGCTGCGCCCGCGAAAATGTTGCAAATTTTCGCAAATCCGCTTTGCCGCCGAGGGCGCGCACGTTAGGTTGCCGCGAGCGCGACATGGGGGGAGAACATGAAAGACATTCTGGAACAGCTTGAAGCACGGCGCACCACGGCCCGGCTCGGTGGCGGCCAGCGCCGGATTGACGCCCAGCATGCCCGTGGCAAGCTGACGGCGCGGGAACGGGTGGAGCTGTTGCTCGACGAGGGGTCGTTCGAAGAATTTGACATGTTTGTCGCCCATCGCTGCACCGATTTCGGGATGGAGGCTGACCGGCCCTCCGGCGACGGCGTCGTCACCGGCTGGGGCACGATCAACGGCCGCATGGTCTATGTCTTCAGCCAGGATTTCACCGTCTTCGGCGGGTCGCTCAGCGAAACCCACGCCCAGAAGATTTGCAAGATCATGGATATGGCGATGCAGAATGGCGCGCCGGTGATCGGCATCAACGACAGCGGTGGCGCGCGCATTCAGGAAGGCGTTGCCTCGCTTGCCGGTTATGCCGAGGTGTTCCAGCGCAACATCATGGCTTCGGGCGTGGTGCCGCAGATCAGCCTGATCATGGGGCCCTGCGCCGGTGGCGCGGTCTACAGCCCCGCCATGACTGATTTCATCTTCATGGTGAAGGACACCTCCTACATGTTCGTCACCGGCCCCGATGTGGTCAAGACCGTGACCAATGAGGTGGTGACGGCCGAGGAACTGGGCGGTGCGTCGACCCATACCAAGAAATCCAGCGTCGCAGACGGCGCCTTTGAGAACGATGTGGAAGCGCTGGCCGAGGTCCGCCGTCTGGTCGATTTCCTGCCGCTCAACAACCGCGACAAGGCCCCGACCCGGCCCTTCTTCGACGATGTCGCGCGGATGGAGGACAGCCTTGATACGCTGATCCCGGACAATCCGAACCAGCCTTACGATATGAAGGAACTGATCCAGAAGGTCGCGGATGAGGGCGACTTCTACGAGATCCAGAAGGACTACGCGGGCAATATCATCACCGGCTTCATCCGGCTTGAGGGCCAGACCGTGGGTGTCGTCGCCAACCAGCCGCTGGTGCTCGCGGGCTGCCTCGACATTGACAGCAGCCGCAAGGCCGCGCGGTTCGTACGCTTCTGCGACGCGTTCGAAATTCCGATCCTGACGCTGGTTGACGTGCCGGGCTTCCTGCCGGGGACCAGCCAGGAATATGGTGGCGTTATCAAGCACGGGGCAAAGCTGCTCTTTGCGTACGGCGAGGCAACGGTGCCGAAGGTCACGGTGATCACCCGCAAGGCTTACGGCGGCGCCTATGACGTCATGGCGTCGAAACATCTGCGCGGCGATTTCAACTATGCCTGGCCGACGGCCGAAATCGCGGTGATGGGGGCCAAGGGCGCGACCGAGATCCTTTATCGGTCGGAACTGGGCGACAAGGACAAGATCGCGGCACGGACCAAGGATTATGAGGATCGTTTCGCCAATCCGTTCGTGGCCGCCGAAAAGGGCTTTATCGACGAGGTGATCATGCCGCATTCCACCCGCAAACGGGTGGCGCGGGCCTTTGCCTCGCTCAGGACGAAGAAGCTCTCTAATCCGTGGAAGAAGCACGACAACATTCCGCTTTGATCGGATGAGGGGGATGTTGCGATGGATCGCCATCGGAATTGCGGGTGCGGCCGCCGTGGCCGCCTGGGTGCTGATGCGCCCGGTGCCGGACGCGCCACAAACCGCGGGTGCCCCTTCGGTCCCGTCAGGGCAGGCGGTTACCCATCTGGATACGATCCAGGCCGTGCCCGGGCCGGAAGGGCTGACGTTCCGCTTCCGCTTTGTCGCACCCGCCATTGCCCGCCAGGGCGGAACCGTTTCGGCCGAGGCCGCGCAGAAGGATATGGAATGGCTTTGCCAGCACTACGCATTGCCGCGTTTGCCGAAAACCGGCCCGGTTCCCGAACAGGTGGTGATTTCCCTGTCGGACAGGCCAATGGAATTCGGCGCCACAAACCCGGATGCAACTCAATTTTTCGAAGCGTTTCGCGTCGAAAAGGATACCTGCCATTGGGAGGCGTTCTGATGAAACCACAACAGGTTGTGTATCTCGGCGGATACTTGCCCAAAAGTGATGCGGGCCTGCCACAATTCGTGAACTTGACTATGGCACAATGGGCCGGGAATGTGGCATGCACTATGATTATCGCAGGTGGTCGCAAAGCCGCCCGATTTGAAAAACCGTGGCGGCTCAATACGGAAGACCGTTTATCCGCCCATCTGAGCAGGAGTTACAGATGTCCTATAAAGTGCTTCTCGCATGCGCTCTCGTCGCTTTCGCAGCCGCATGCGCCCAGCAAGAAGAAGTCATGGTGGAACCGATGGTTACCGAAGAGCCTGTCTTCACCGGCAAGTACGGCAGCTAATACTTTCGGGCCGGTCCGCTTCGGCGGATCGGCCCCTTCCAGCCAGCGCCCCTTCCCGGAGGGTGTGGCATGCTGAAACATCGCGGCTTTCCCGGCCGCCTTCCGGGCTCAGATTTCCAATTCACCATCCGCCGGGGTAATCCCAAGGGCGTCACCAGGCTGGTTGCGCGTGAACGGTTCCGTGACCGCGGCTCTGTCGACCGCCGGGCCGACCTCGCCTTCATGGCCGCCCTGTGGGAGCATTTCGGCGATGAGCCGTTTGAGCGCGGCAATCTGGATGCCGGGCGTCTCTCATGGCTGTTCGGCCGCGAGGTGATTCCTGCGGAGGATGACTTCGACCCCGAAAGTTATGAGGCGCTGCTGCAAATTGATGTCGCCAGGGCACGCGCTGCCTTTCCTGAAGCGTTCGAGGGGGGCGAATAGGCGTGTTTTTGCGCAACCCATACGCGTTTTGGCGTTATCTCGCCGATCGTTTCGCGATCGGAAACTTTGGGTTTGCGTCAGTGGGATTGTGTGCGCAGTCTGTTCGTGGGGCGTCACCCTACAGCAAGCATAACGCCCCGATTTGTCAAAACCGTTACCCTTCCCCTTCTCTACGGCCTGGCCCCTTGCGGGTCAGGCCATCTTTCCGTGCGGAAGGGGCCAAATGTGACCGTGACAAAGGATCTCGGCGAAGCGCCGCCGACGCTGTGAGATCACGCCGAATTCACTTTTCGGCCCCGGCGATTCCGCTATCTTCCGCCCGCATAAAAAACAACGCTGGAGGAAGAGCAGAATGCGTGTTTCCAAGATCCGTCTTGGCCGTGCCGCAGCCGGCGGTGCCGTCTGTAACAAAGTGGGTCTCTGCAGTCGCAGCCACTGACGTTATTGCCTATCAACGCGGTCTGGCAGAGTCTGAACGGGCGCCAGTCGCAATCCTGAATCACGGAGATACCACTACATGTCGAGCAAAACCATTCTTGCGGCCGTTGTTGCCGCTTTCGCGCTCTCGGGCTGTCTGGACAACGATGCCGAGCGTGGCCTTGTCGGCGCGGCCGGCGGCGCGGTTATCGCTGATGCGACCGGCAACAGCGCCCTTACCGGTGCCCTCATCGGCGGCGCCGCAGGTGTATTCTGCGACGACGCGGGCGTCTGCAACTGATCACCTGATCCGGGCTGCCAAAGCGGCCCGTCACACTATCCAACAGACCATCGTGGCCCCGCGCCGCGGTGGTCTTTTCGTTTGCACGACCGGGACCAACCCGGCGCGGCCTGAAGGGGGACAGAGATGTTCAAGAAGATCCTGATCGCGAACCGGGGCGAGATTGCCTGCCGCGTCATCAAGTCGGCCCAGAAGATGGGCATCAAGACGGTGGCCGTCTATTCCGACGCCGACCGCAATGCATTGCATGTGAAAATGGCCGACGAGGCGGTGCATATCGGCCCGCCGCCCGCCAACCAGTCCTACATCGTGATCGACAAGATCATGGAGGCGATCCGCCAGACCGGTGCGGAGGCGGTGCATCCGGGTTACGGCTTCCTCTCTGAGAACATGAAATTCGCCGAGGCGTTAGAGAAAGAGGGCGTCGTCTTTGTCGGCCCGCCGAGCCCGGCGATCGAGGCGATGGGCGACAAGATCACATCGAAGAAACTCGCGCAGGAGGCCAATGTCTCCACCGTGCCGGGCTATATGGGTCTGATTTCGGATGCCGATGAGGCGGTGAAGATCTCGGGCCAGATCGGCTATCCGGTGATGATCAAGGCGTCAGCGGGTGGCGGCGGCAAGGGCATGCGTATCGCCTGGAACGATGAAGAGGCGCGCGACGGCTTTCAGTCGTCGAAGAACGAGGCGGCGAACTCTTTCGGTGACGACCGCATCTTCATCGAGAAATTTGTGACTCAGCCGCGCCATATCGAGATTCAGGTGCTGGCCGACAAGCACGGCAACTGCGTCTATCTGCATGAACGCGAATGTTCGATCCAGCGGCGGAACCAGAAAGTCATCGAAGAGGCGCCGTCGCCGTTTCTGGATGAGGCGACCCGCAAGGCAATGGGTGAACAGGCCTGCGCGCTTGCCAGGGCGGTGGGCTATACCAGCGCCGGGACCGTCGAATTCATCGTCGACGGCGACCGGAACTTCTATTTCCTTGAGATGAACACGCGGCTTCAGGTGGAACACCCGGTCACCGAACTGATCACCGGCGTCGATCTGGTCGAACAGATGATCCGGGTGGCGGATGGTGAAAAGCTGCCCTTCGCGCAAGACGATCTGAAGATCAACGGCTGGGCCATCGAAAGCCGCCTTTATGCCGAGGATCCCTACCGCAATTTCCTGCCATCCATCGGTCGCCTGACCCGCTACCGCCCGCCGGTCGAAGCAGCGACGGCGACGGGTGTCGTCCGTAACGATACCGGCGTTTATGAGGGCGGCGAGATCAGCATGTATTACGACCCGATGATCGCCAAGCTCTGCACATGGGCACCCTCGCGGTCGGAGGCGATCGAAGGGATGCGCGTCGCGCTTGATACGTTCGAGGTGGAGGGGATCGGGCATAACCTGCCGTTCTGCTCGGCGGTGATGGATCATCCGAAATTCGTCTCGGGCGACATGACCACCGCCTTCATCGCCGAGGAGTTTCCGGACGGCTTCAACGGCGTGACGCTTTCCGAAGGCCAGTTGCGCCGGGTCGCGGCCTGTGCCGCCGCGATAAACCGGGTGGCCGAGATCCGGCGTACCCGCATCACCGGACGGCTTGGCAATCACGAACGCCATGTCGGCGACGACTGGGTGGTGACCGCGCAGGGTGAGGAGATCGCCGTGACGATCGCGGCCGACCGCGAGGGCGCGACGGTGCGCTTCAGCGACGGTGTGGCGCATCGCGTCACTTCGGACTGGACACCGGGTCAGTCGCTCGCGCGGCTTGACGTGGACGGAGAGCCGGTCGTCCTGAAGGTCGACAAGATCCCGGCCGGTCAGCGCATCCGCACTCGGGGCGCCGACCTCAAGGTCTATGTCCGCACCCCGCGTCAGGCGGAACTTGCCCGGCTGATGCCGGAGAAGCTGCCGCCCGATACGTCGAAATTCCTGCTCTGCCCGATGCCCGGCCTGATCGTGAAAATCAGCGTCGAAGAGGGGCAGGAGGTGCAGGAAGGTCAGGCGCTGGCCACGGTCGAGGCGATGAAGATGGAAAACATCCTGCGCGCGGAACGCAAAGGCGTCGTGAAGAAGATCAACGCGGCGGCTGGCGCAAGCCTGAAGGTCGACGACGTGATCATGGAATTCGAGTGACCGACGGGCGCGGATAGGCGGCGACACATGAAACTGATCCTGCATCTCGGGGCCCACCGGACGGGAACAACGGCGCTGCAAAGAGGTTTGCAGGGGCGTTCGCGTTTGCTGCGCGATGCGGGGATCGGTTTCTGGGGGCCGCGGGCGATGCGGCTAGGCAAGCGGAAGACCTATATCTCCGGTATGGTCCGGCCCGACGCGGCCCGTCGCGCAGAGCTGGCGCCCGTCGCGGCAGAGTTCGCTGCCGCTTTCGAGAAGGAAAGGGCGGCTGGCAGGAAGAGGCTGCTGATCAGCGAAGAAAACGCTTTGGGGGCAATGCGCGACAACTATCGCGGGGCAACGCTCTATGCGGATGCCCATGCGCGGTTGAGCGCCTTGGCGGGCCTGTTTCCGACACCGCAGCGGATTTTCCTGTGTGTCAGGGACTATGCCGATTATGCGGTGTCGATCCACGGTCATCTCTCCACGCGGATCGCGATCGGCGACTTCGATGCCGACCGGTTACAGCATATGGGGGAGCATCGTGGCTGGACTGGCGTGATCGGCGATATCCGGTCGGTCTTTCCCGATGTCCGCATCTCGGTCTGGCGCTATGCTGGCAGAAGTGCGGCCGTTCGTGGCAGTATCGGTGCGATGCTGGGCCACGACCTTGCGCAAACGCTCGGGGACATGCCACGCGGGCAAAACCGCTCGCCATCGCGTTTCGCCTTGATCGAAATCGCAAAGCTGCGGCGGGACCGGAACGGCCTGACGAAGCACGAGCTTCAAAAACTGGCCGAACGCTTCAGGGACGACCTGCCGGGGCCGCGGCTGGAACCGTTTTCGCACGGGCAACTGACTATTCTGCGCGAAAGGTTTGAGGCGGATTGGGAGGCATTGGCCACCGGCGCCGTGGCGGGTGTTGATATTTTCGACCCGCTCGATGGCATGGAGGCCGAGACATGAACGGGGATCACTGTGATTTCAGCCGTTCGTCCCGTATCTCCTGCCGCCGCAGCGGGAACTTGTCGATGGCATGCACGATCTCGCGCACGCTCCAGGGCAGGGGCTTGCGCAGTTTCACCGCGCCGTCCTTGTCCAGAAGCACCATGGAAAAGCCGCGCGGGCGCAGCGTGCGGCGCGCCTCTGACAGGGTTTCCGGATCGGTATCGATCAGGATCACCACATCGCGCTTGATCAGTTCGGCGGGGTCCTCGGCCAGGAATCGTAGCTGGGTCTGGAAGGCGGGATCATTCGGGCTGTCGGCAAAGACGACGACGGGGCGTTTCAGCCACTTCAGTTCGTCCAGCACGACATCGGCGGCCGGGATCGGATCAAGGACCGGAGGGTCCGATTCCGCCGCTCCTGCGGCGAGGGCGGAACAGACCATCAGGATCAGGGCAAGGACAGGCTTCATGCAGTCTCCTTTCCCTAGAGATATAGGCGAGTTCTTCGAATTGCCAAAGACTTATACGGGAACCGTGCGCGGCGCCCGGTCAGGAACGAAAGGATGTGAGGTATGAGCGACGCAACTGAAAGCTGGCGCAAGCTTGCCGAGAAGGAACTGAAGGGCCGCGCGCCCGAGGATCTGACCTGGGACACGCTGGAAGGCATTCCGGTCAAGCCGCTCTATACCGGGGCAGATAACGAGGGGCTGAGCCATATGGGCACGCTGCCCGGCATCGCGCCCTTCACCCGGGGTCCGCGCGCCACGATGTATGCGGGCCGCCCCTGGACGATCCGGCAATATGCGGGGTTCTCGACGGCGGAGGAAAGTAACGCCTTCTACCGCCGCAACCTTGCCGCCGGGCAGCAGGGCGTCTCGGTCGCCTTCGACCTTGCCACCCACCGGGGCTATGACAGCGATCATCCCCGCGTCGTGGGTGATGTCGGCAAGGCCGGCGTCGCCATCGACAGCGTCGAGGACATGAAGATCCTCTTCGACGGCATTCCTCTGGAAAAGATCAGCGTTTCCATGACGATGAACGGCGCGGTGATCCCGATCCTCGCCAGTTTCATCGTCGCGGGTGAGGAGCAGGGCGTGGATCGCGCGCTTCTGTCGGGCACGATCCAGAATGACATTCTGAAGGAATTCATGGTGCGGAACACCTATGTCTATCCGCCTGAACCCTCGATGCGGATCGTCGCCGATATCATCGAATACACCGCCAGCGATATGCCCAAGTTCAACTCGATTTCCATCTCCGGCTATCACATGCAGGAGGCGGGCGCGAACCTTGTGCAGGAACTGGCCTATACTCTGGCCGACGGACGCGAATATGTCCGTGCCGCCATCGCGCGCGGCATGGATGTGGACGCCTTTGCTGGGCGGCTTTCCTTCTTCTTCGCCATCGGCATGAATTTCTTCATGGAGGCCGCGAAACTGCGTGCGGCGCGGATGCTCTGGCACCGGATCATGTCGGAGTTCAATCCGAAAAAACCGGGCTCGTCGATGCTGCGCACCCATTGCCAGACCTCCGGCGTGAGCTTGCAGGAGCAGGACCCCTACAACAACGTCATCCGCACGGCCTATGAGGCGATGAGCGCGGTTCTGGGTGGCACCCAGTCGCTGCATACCAATGCTTTGGATGAGGCGATCGCGCTGCCGACTGACTTTTCCGCCCGCATTGCCCGCAATACCCAGTTGATCTTGCAGGAAGAAACCGGTGTGACCAAGGTCATCGACCCGCTCGCGGGGTCTTACTATGTCGAAAGCCTGACGGCGGACCTGGCGGAAAAAGCCTGGGAACTGATCGAGGAGGTCGAGGCGATGGGCGGCATGACCAAGGCCGTTGCCTCGGGCATGCCGAAGCTGCGTATCGAGGAAAGCGCCGCGCGACGTCAGGCGATGATCGACCGGGGCGAAGAGGTCGTGGTCGGCGTCAACAAGTACCGCAAGGACAATGAGGACCCGATCGACATTCTTGACGTCGACAATATGAAGGTGCGCGACGCCCAGATCGCCCGGCTGGAAAAGATCCGCGCAACCCGCGATCAGGCGGCCTGTGACGCGGCCTTGGCCGAGCTGGAGCGGCGCGCAGGCGAGGGCGGCAATCTGCTGGAAACGGCTGTGGAAGCCGCGCGGGCACGGGCTTCGGTAGGAGAGATTTCAATGGCGATGGAAAAGGTGTTCGGCCGCCATCGGGCCGAAGTGAAGACGCTCGCCGGGGTTTATGGTGCCGCCTATGAGGGTGATGAGGGCTTTGCTCAGATCCAGAAGGATGTCGAGGCCTTCGCCGAGGAGGAAGGCCGCCGTCCCCGGATGCTGGTCGTCAAAATGGGGCAGGACGGCCATGACCGGGGCGCAAAGGTCATCGCCACAGCCTTTGCCGATATCGGTTTCGACGTCGATGTCGGGCCTCTGTTCCAGACGCCGGAAGAAGCCGCACAAGATGCCGTCGACAACGACGTCCATGTGATCGGCATTTCGTCTCAGGCGGCGGGCCACAAGACGCTGGCACCGAAACTGATCGAGGCGCTGGAGGCGGCGGGTGCGGGCGATATCCTGGTGATCTGCGGCGGGGTCATTCCGCAGCAGGATTACGACTTCCTGAAAAAGGCCGGGGTCAAGGCGATCTTCGGGCCGGGCACCAATATCCCGGCGGCGGCGAAGGACATCCTCGGCCTGATCCGTGCGGCGCGGGCGGCGTAACGAAGGGGGCGAAGGAAGGCCCGCCCGGAATCAAGGCGCGCGGAACGCGCGCCGCCGGGCAGCGCCCAACCGCCCCCTGGGCGGGCGCTGCCCGGCACGTCCTCACTTCAACTGGCTGTCCTTCGATCCGCGCCGGTTGATGCCGCCGCGCTGGGCCGGGCGTGCGTCGCGCTCATTCTGGCAATCGATGCAGAGTTTGACGCCCGGTATCGCCTGCTGGCGCTTCTTAGGAATGTCTTCACCGCATTCGGCGCATTCAGCAAGGCTTTCGCCTTCGGGACGACGACGCGCCTGCATGCGCTTCAGCTCATCCTCGATCGAGGCGTCGATCTGTTCGTTTACAGCGCCGTCACGCGCCCAGCCGCCTGCCATGACACGGTCTCCAAATCCTCAATCCGAGAGTAGAGCCGGGCGCGGGGGCCGGTCAACCGGCCTCCGCTGGGATAGCTGCTATTCGGCGGCTGCCGGGTTTGCTGCCTCCTCAGGCTCCTGATGTGCCGGTGAGAGGCGCAGGATCGTGTAACCGAGCACTGCCGAGATTGCCGACCCCGCCAGCACGCCAAGCCGCACCGCGTTCATCTGGGCCTGATCGTCAAAGCTGAGCCCGCCGATGAACAGCGACATCGTAAAGCCGATCCCGGCAAGGCAGGCGAGGCCGTAGATATGCGCCCAGGTCACGGCGTGCGGCAGCTTTGCCCAGCCCGCCCGGACCACCAGCCAGGTGGCGCCAAAAACGCCGAGCTGCTTGCCGATCACCAGACCAGCCGCGATGCCCATCGGCAATGGCGCGAAGAGATCGGCGAATGTCAGGCCCTGCAACACCACGCCCGCATTGGCAAAGGCAAAGATCGGCACGATCAGGAAGAGGACGTAAGGCGTCAGCGCATGTTCCAGCCCGTGAAGCGGCGATTTGCCGTATTTGTCCTTGAGCGGGATGAAGAAGGCCGTGACCACGCCTGCAAGCGTCGCATGAACGCCGGATTTCAGGACCAGCACCCAGAGCACGGTGCCCAGCAGCAGGAAGGGTGCGATACGGTGCGCGCCTGCACGGTTCAGCAGGAACATCCCGATGAGCGGCAGAAGCGCCACATAGAGGTAATCGACATGCAGTTCCTTGGTGTAGAAAAGCGCGATGATCAGGATTGCGCCAAGGTCATCTAGGATCGCCAGCGTCAGCAGGAAGATCTTCAGCGCCGCCGGTGCCCGTTTGCCGATCAGCGCCAGCACGCCGACGGCAAAGGCGATGTCGGTCGCGGCCGGGATGGCCCAGCCGCCGCGTGTGACCGGATCAGAGA
>NZ_JBARVQ010000352.1:0-3154 GCF_049646345.1 Albidovulum sp.
GGGGCAGGGTGATCGAATCGCGCAGGACATAACCCACGCCCCGTTCGCCCGAGACCGGCAGCCCGCGTTCCACCAGTGTCGCCATATCGCGCCAGATCGTGCGGACCGACACATCAAGCACGTCGGCCAGGTCCACCGCACGGTGCAATTGACCGTCACGCAGAAGGCGCAGAAGCTGAAACAGGCGGTCATTGCGGCGCATGGGCGGGCTTTCCGGTGGGGCAACTGACAAAATACTGTCAGTTGCCGGGGTCCGACAAGGGCCCGGCATCACTTTATCAGACTTTTGTCGCTTTGAGTGCGCGCGGCGAGGGACTACATCGGTAAGGCAACATATGGGCGCGCGGGGATGCGCC
The DNA here is from genome assembly GCF_049646345.1 of Albidovulum sp. Taxonomy (GTDB): domain Bacteria; phylum Pseudomonadota; class Alphaproteobacteria; order Rhodobacterales; family Rhodobacteraceae; genus Albidovulum. The sequence goes on from NZ_JBARVQ010000352.1 coordinate 357, forward strand.
CCCAGGGAGATACACATGCTCAACAATATCGGCATTCCGGGCCTTCTTCTGATCGCCGTCGTGGTTCTGGTGCTTTTCGGCCGCGGCAAGGTCTCATCGCTCATGGGTGAGGTCGGCAAGGGCATCACCGCCTTCAAGAAGGGTGTGAAGGACGGCAGCGAAGAGATCGAACAGGCCTCGGCTGACAAGGCCCGCGACGTGACCCCCGAGGATACGAAGGACAAGGTCTGAGCCTTGGCCTTCGCCTGAAGGGCGGACGCGCACATGTTTGACATCGGCTGGAGTGAGCTTCTGCTCATCGGCGTTGTGGCGCTGATCGTGGTTGGTCCAAAGGATCTGCCCGGGATGTTCCGCACGCTGGGACGTTTCACCGCCAAGGCCCGTGCGATGGGGCGTGAGTTCCAGCGCGCGATGGATGATGCGGCCAAGGAAACCGGCGTCAAGGAGACGGCGGATGAATTGCGGGCCATGACCTCGAAAAAGAACCTTGGACTTGATGCGCTGGATAAGGCGGCGTCGAAGTTCGAGAAATGGGACCCGGCGAAACCCTCGACCACACCGAAGGGCCCGGCAACGCAGGCCCTGGCCGACAAGAAGGCCGCCGAGGCGGCCGAACGCAAGGCGAAGGTGGCCGAAACCCTGGCCGCAAAGGCCGGAGAGGCCAAGCCCGAACCCGCGTCAAAGCCAGCGGCTTCGAAACCGGCAGCGCCCCCCCCGGCCAAACCCGCAGCAGCCAGGAAACCGGCAGCGGCAAAGAAAACAGCAACTGCTAAGAAACCGGCAGCGGCCAAGCCGAAATCCCCGGCGAAGAAGGGTGAGGCATGAGCAAGGACGATATCGAAGACTCGACCGCGCCGCTGATCGAGCATCTGGCCGAGTTGCGCACCCGCATCCTCTGGTCGCTGGCGGCATTCCTTGTTGGCATGGTGATCTGCTTTTCCTTCGGCAGCATGCTGTTGGACTTCCTGCTTTTGCCGATTGAAAAAACCATGCGGGCGCTCGGCAATGCCAATCCGGTGATGCAATACACCGCGCCGCAGGAATACTTCTTTACCCTGATCCGCATCTCGATGGTCGGCGGGCTCGGCCTGTCGTTCCCGGTCATTGCCTATCAGATGTGGCGGTTTGTGGCGCCGGGGCTTTACCGGACCGAAAAGCAGGCATTCCTGCCGTTTCTTGTCGCCTCGCCGGTGCTTTTCCTGATCGGCGCATCCTTTGCGCATTTCGTGGTTGTGCCACTGGCGATGCAGTTCTTTCTGGGCTTTGCCGATCTGCCATCCTATTTCGCTGCCGTCTTTTCGGGGGATGGGGTCCGCAAGCCGGTGGCCGATCACGGCATCGACATCGTCTTCAACGGCAAGGTCAATGAAACGCTCGACATCACGCTGAAGATGATCGTGGCCTTCGGCCTCTGCTTCCAGCTTCCGGTCCTTCTGACGCTGATGGGCAAGGCGGGGCTGGCCAGTTCGCGCGGTCTGCGCGGGGTGCGCAAATATGCGGTGGTCGGTATCCTCTCGGTCGCCGCCATCGTCACCCCGCCGGATGTGACGACGCAGGTGCTGCTGTTTGTTGTTGTCTACGGCCTTTACGAATTGTCGATCCTGCTCGTTCAATGGGTCGAGAAGAAGAAGGATGCAGAGGCGCGGGCCGAGGGCATCCTCGGTGAGGATGAGAGCCTGTTCGGTGAGGTCGACGACGATGAGCCCGAGCCTGAGGATGAGGCTGGCAAGGCATGAATGACGACCTTCTGACCCGCATCGCCGAGGCGTTGGAACGCCTCGCGCCGGCGCCCCGCCGGGCACCGGATTTCGAGGCGGCAGAGGCGTTCGTCTGGCATGTGGAGCCCGACCGACTGGAACCGGTACGGGATGTCAATCGGGTCGATCTGCCACTTCTGATCGGCATCGACCGGTCGCGCGATACGCTGCTGGCCAATACGCTGCAATTCGCGCGTGGTCTGCCCGCCAACAACGCCCTTCTCTGGGGCGCGCGGGGGATGGGGAAATCCTCGCTGGTGAAGGCGGTCCATGCCGAGGTGCGGCGGCAGGGCTTCACGCTGAAGATTGTCGAACTGGCGCGCGAGGATCTGCCCTCGGTCGGGCGGCTTCTGATGCATCTTCGCGCGGCGCGGGACCATCGTTTCGTGCTCTTTTGCGATGACCTGTCGTTCTCCCATGACGACCAGCATTACAAGAGCCTGAAGGCGGTGTTGGATGGCGGGATTGAGGGGCGGCCCGACAATGTCCTTTTCTACGCGACGTCGAACCGGCGGCACCTGATGCCGCGCGACATGATCGAGAATGAGCGTTCGACCGCGATCAACCCGTCCGAGGCGGTTGAGGAAAAGGTGTCGCTGTCAGACCGCTTCGGTCTCTGGCTGGGGTTCCATCCGTGCAGTCAGGACGATTATCTGGCGATGATCCGGGGCTATTGCGACGCCCATGGCATCGCAATCGACGATGCAACGCTCCGCGCCGAAGCCATCGAATGGCAGGCGACACGCGGCGCGCGGTCGGGCCGCGTGGCCTGGCAGTATTTCACCGATCTGGCGGGGCGGCGCGGCGTCACGATCTGACGCGTCTTTCCGGAATGCATGGAACGCTCGGAAGGGCTTGCCGGACCTGCGCCGGGCGGTCTGACCTCATACGAGGCGCACGGCCTCCAAAACGCCAGCCCGCCGGGACGGGCAGGCGCTCGCCCGGCGCCTTCGGCTTGTTCCCGGGCGATTGGCACTTCGGTTGAATGGCAGCAAAGCCCCGAATGCGGCCTTTCATGACCAGCAGGGCGAAGGTCCGGTT
>NZ_JBARVQ010000353.1:0-3293 GCF_049646345.1 Albidovulum sp.
TCTCCATATTGGTCATGATATGCTCATGCGCGTGGCGCATAGCATAGATCATCGCATCCGTGGGCTTGGCATCGCCCACCCACCAGGTTCGCGAAATGTCGATACAGATCCCATATGAGCCGACAAGGTCAGTGTCGAAGGCCACGATCTCATTCGGCTGGATGATACGCGGCCCACATTCCTGAAACCACGGATTGGTGCGCGGGCCAGAGGCCAGAAGCCGGGTTTCGATCCATTCGCCGCCGCGCCTGATATTCTCGGCATGAAGGACCGCCCAGACGTCATCCTCGCTCATATCGCCGCCCGGCACACCTTCGCGGCAGGCCTTCTCCATCGCGGCGATGGATTTTTCGCAGGCATCATGGGCGCAGCGCATGGCAAGGATCTCATCCGGTCCCTTGATGGCGCGGGTCTTTTCGGTGCATTCCTCGCCTTCCTCGACGGCAAAGCCCGCAGCTTCCAGCGCGCGCAAGCCCTGCACCATGATCTTGTCGACGCCAATCCGCCGGTTCGTCCCGGCATGGGCGCGCATCACCTCATCCACTTCCGCCACAAAGGCCTTCGCAGCCTCGGGCGCCTTGTCGCCCGCCGAGAAGTAGAACATCGATGCACCCGAGCGGCTTTCGCGCACGAGCGGATTGAAATCGGCAAGGAAGGGGGCGTTCTTGTAGTCCCAGATCACCATATAGCCGTCGGCACATAGCAACACCGCGCGGAACGGGTTGTGGGTGTTCCAAAGCTGCATATTCGTGGTGTCGGTCGCATAGCGGATGTTCAGCGGATCGAACATCAAAAGCCCGCCCGAGCCGCGATCGACGATGGCCTGCGTCAACCGCGTCCAGCGGAATTCGCGCATCCGCTCAAGGTTCGGCAAGGTCAGCCCGGCCACTTCCCATTCGCGAAGGGCAAGCTGGGTCGGTCCGATCTCTATCCGGTCGTTATCGTTGGGGCTGCCATCAGGCAGATATGCACCCTTCGCAGGGTCGATCTTGCGGCGGTCGGAATAACGGGTGTCCATGGCGGCGCTCCGGGGGTTGCGCCTTCAGGATCGGGCCAGAGCCGCACGGTTTCCGCTCCGATTGCGACATGGGATCTGTCTGTTTCCGGCCTTGCCCCAGCAATTCCTACATACTGGAGTAAGCCGTTGTGGCGAAGGGCAGCGCAAGGCACGCTGCCCCCTGCCCGTCAGGCGCCCGCCAGCATCCGCGCGATCTCATCCTTCAGATGGGCGCGCTTCTTGCGCATCTCGGTCTCGGCCAGGCTGTCAACAGGCTCGATCCCGGTTTCAGCCCGGTGCACATCGCGGTTGATCGCATGATATTCCTCTGCAAGCCGTGCGAAATGCGCATTCGAGACCTTCATCTCGTGAATCCTGTCCGCTTCTGCGGGGAATTCTTCATGCAGTTCATGCGGGGTATGTGACATTATCGCGCTCCATTCTTGATGTCCTTCCCTTTCTACCGGCCCGCCCCGCGCGCACATTGACCTCAGTCAAACCGAAAGCCTAATTCACCGGGTTTGCAGCCCGCATCTTTATGCCGCACGACGCGAATGGCGGTGAAAACGGCGGCAACGCGCTTGCGCTCGGGGCGGCAAACGCCCAAGTTCCCGGCGCGATTCCAAGGCTTTCAAGACGCTCATGATCCTTGTCGAAGACGGACCCAACAGCGCCCCGGCGCTCTTCGACCGCCCCCGGCGGTTGATCCGCGCCGACGCGGTGGATGATGTTGCGCCCGCGCTGGCGGCGCTCGATACCGCGCGCGCCGAGGGTTTGTGGATCGCAGGATTTGCAAGCTACGAACTGGGCTATGCGCTGGAACCGCGGCTTGCGCCGCTCATGCCCGGGGGGCAGCGCCTGCCACTGCTGGCATTCGGTCTTTATGATGCGCCCGAAGATGCGGCCCCGTTCCTCGCGCAGGCGGCAAATGAAGCGCCGGGCGCAAGCCTCAGCGCGCCCGATCCCTGCTGGAGCGCCGAGGATCACGGCCACGCCCTGCAACGCATCCACGATTATATCGCGGCGGGCGACATCTATCAGGCCAACCTGACAATGGGCATGCACGCCCGACGGACGGGCAGCGCGCCGGGGCTCTATGCGGCGCTCCGCGCCCGCCAACCGGTGCGCCACGGCGCCTATGTCGATCTGCCGGACCTGCCGGTCCTTCTGTCACGCTCGCCCGAACTCTTCTTCGCGACCGATACGGCAGGCCGGATCGAAACCCGGCCAATGAAGGGCACGGCACCGCGCGCCTCCAACCCCGCCCATGATGCGGCGCTGAGGATGGAGCTTCAGCAAAGCCTGAAGAACCGCGCCGAAAATCTGATGATCGTCGATCTCTTGCGCAACGACATCTCGCGCATCTGCGAAATCGGCTCGGTGAAGGTGCCCGATCTTTACGCCATCGAAAGTTATGCGACCGTGCACCAGATGGTCAGCCGGGTGACCGGCCGGTTGCTGCCCGGCACGCAGCCCTCGGACCTCTTCCGCGCGCTCTTTCCCTGCGGCTCTATCACCGGCGCGCCCAAGATCCGCGCGATGGAGATCATTCGCGGACTGGAGGCAGGCCCGCGCGGCGCCTATTGCGGTGCGATCGGCTGGATGGGCCCGGACGGTGCGTCAAGTTTCAACGTGGCGATCCGCACGCTGACACTTTACGGTGAAACTGAGGTCGAGCTTGGCGTCGGCGGCGGCATTGTCGCCGATTCCACAGCCGCAGGCGAATATGAGGAGGCGCTGTGGAAGGCCCGGTTTGCAGAGCTGACACAAGGCTGATCGAAACCTTCGGCTGGGACGGCATGGTCTTTACCTGGCTGAATGCCCATCTTGCCCGCGCCCGCGCCTCTGCGGCGGCGCTCGGCTTTGTCTGGGACCAGCGCGCGGTCGACGCGGCCATCGCCACGGTCACCGGCGACATACCGCTCCGCGTGCGGCTGACAATCGGGCAAGCCGGGGATGCCGAGGTTACCACCACCCCCATGACCCCGAACCCATCCGAATGGCGGCTGATGATCGCAAAGGAACGGCTCGACCCCGATGCGCCGCTTTTGCGCCACAAGACGACCGAACGCGCGCTCTATGACCAGACCCGCGCCGCCCTGCCCGACGGCATCGACGAAGCGCTTTTTCTCAACACCAAAGGCGAGGTTGCCGAAGGCACGATCTCCAACCTCTTCGCCGATCTCGGCGACGGTCTCATGACGCCGCCGCTCGCCGCAGGTTGCCTTCCCGGCATCCTGCGCGCCGAACTTCTGGCCGAGGGGCGCGCCCGCGAACAGATGATCCGGCGCGCTGA
>NZ_JBARVQ010000354.1:0-10188 GCF_049646345.1 Albidovulum sp.
GTGGTGACCGATCCAGAGGTGAAGGTGATCAAATGGCTGAAGATCGGCCCCTTCATCCGTCAGCATGACCCTGATTTCGAACCCGACGGCACGATCACCGTTTTCGACAACCATTCCGATGACAGTCTTGACGGCAACCGGGGCGGCGGCAGCCGGGTCTGGCGCATCGACCCGGCGACGGACCGGGCCGTGACGCTTTACGGCGGACGCGACGGGCAGCGCTTTTTCTCGCCCGAACGCTCGACCCATCAGATGCAGCCGGATGGCAATCTGATGATCACGGCGGCACAGGAAGGGAGGTCATTCGAGGTGACGCCTGCGGGCGATATCGTCTGGGAATACGTCAACCGCTACGACGATAACCGTGTGACATGGCTGCACGACGCCCAGACCTATGATCCGTCCTTCTTTACCGTCACCGACTGGACTTGCGACTGACGAACCGGGCCTTGTCGCGTCCCGACGGGTCAGTTGACTGCCATCCCGGCGCAAAGCGCAGGATCTCGCGTCCCGGGAAGGCGGCTTGCAGGGCGGTTTCGTCCAACGTGCCGGTATCGTGCAGAAAGATCGGCGCGTCTTCGCCCAGCCAGGGATCGTTCAGCATGAAGGCAGAGCCTTCATTGCCGGTCTTGTCAAAGATCACGACGGCATTGCCGAAGACACCTGTCGCGGCGGCGCTGCGGAATTCCGGGTGGAAGTCGCCATATTCGTGGTATTTCGCCACGCCGCGCCAGGGCAGGAAGACGCAAAGCCCGACAATGCACAGCAGCCAGACAACGGATTCCAGCCGGATCTTTCCCGTCTCATCCCCACCTGACAACCGTTCCTGCAACGCCTCGCAGCCCCGGGCGGACAGGTAGAAGATCGGGAAGGCGGCCAGAAACCAGTAGCGCGGTCCGAAATAATAGGTCTCGGCAAACCAGTAGAGCGCCATGACAAAGATCACGACCACCAGCAGTGCTGCCATTGCCCGGTCGAACCCGCTCGGCCGGATCTTCCACAGTATATAGGCGAAGAGCAGCGCCAGCGACCCCATGGGCCAGCCGAAAAGCTCCAGTTGCAGGCTGACCAGCAGGTTCACCGTGTTGATCATCGCCTCCAGAGGCCCATGGCCAACCCAGAGATCGAGCGCCCCCCAACTTCCCGGCGGACCGATATCGGGGCCGAAACCGAACGCATTCGCGCCCGGATGCCAGTGCCGGTCGAGGTATTGGCCAAGTGGCAGGGCAAAGGGTGATCCGGTGATCTGCGCGTTGAAGATCAAAAGCAGACTGCCCGCCGCGATACATCCCAGCGCATAGGGCAGGGCGCGCGTCAGACGCGTGCCGCGTTTGACCGCGAAAACCAGCCAAAGACCGGTCAGCCCGCCCATGATCACACCATCCAGCGGACGCGAACAGAAGATCCAGCCCATGGCAAGTCCGGCAATCCCCAGCCGCCACCAGCGGCCAGAGGCACCCTGTTCGACCCGCAGGATCATCCACCACGCGAGCAGGGACAGAAACAGCGTGAGCATATGCGGCATCAACGATCCGCCCGCCGCGATGAACCACGGTGAAAAAGCCATCAGGAGCGCGGTGACATCCGCCACGCCGCGCCCCGCCTTGGCCTTGGCAATCGCATGGGCGATCAGGACCGACAGCGCCGCCAGAAGCGGGTTCAGAAGCCACGGCACCCCAAAGGCCAGTGCAGGGGCCAAAGCCGCAGGCCAGCCGGGCAGGGTGGTCGAATACCAGCGCCCGTCGATCACCTCCAGAAGGTAGTAATCGAGCCCCGGCAAAGCCGCCGCATCGGGGGCAGGGACGGTGACACCGCCCCCCGCAAGGGTCCGCGCCTGAAAGAGATAGGCGACCTCATCCTCTACATGCGGCATCGCCTCAAAGGCAAATACGGCTAGGCTGAGGCTGGCAAGGGCGGCAATCAGCGCATGCACGATGGGGGAAATGCGATGGTTGCCGCTGACCGGACTTTTCACCTGCGCCAAGGCGATGAGAATTGCCAGATGGACGCAGATAAGTACCGCGCCGGCCACCACATGGGCAAAATAGGCTACACCCGCGCCCCGGTCGATATAGTTCAGGACCGGGACCGAGAAGGCGAAGGTCAGGCACAGGAACAGACCTGTGCGGATCGCGCCGAACCGTCCCAAAATGCCGAGAAACAGCGCCCGCATGTCGGTCCGGCCCAGCATTGCCGCTGCCACCGCCACCTCGCCCGCGATCGCAGCCAGCATGATCGCATCGCGCAATCCCTGCGGGCGCAGCCTCAGGGTCGGGAACCACAAAGGCTCGGTCAGGTAAAGCTGCGCACCGGTTCCGGTCGCAAGCGCGAAGGCCAGCACACCAAAGGCAACCGCCCCGCGCCGGAACGCGAAGCCAAGCACCAGCAATGCCACGGCCAGAACCGAAACCGCCCAGCGATCAAGCGGCGCCAGTTCCCGTGCGATTGGCAGAAAGAGGGCAGCGGACAGGACAAGAGGCGCGGCGATGGTTGCCGCATTTCCCCAAAGCCCCGACCAGGCCGGTCGGTCGGTCATCATGCCTTGCGTGTCGGGAATGACGTCACCGCACCCGACCGGGACGGGCTTTCAAACCCGTTCTCCTGGCCGATATTGATCAGTTCCTTTTCAATCACCGTCGGCCCGCCCCGCACCTGGTTGTGGATTGCCGTGATATATTCTCCCAGCATGCCGATGAACAGAAGCTGAATACCCGACAGGAAGAACAGGGCGACGATGATAGTCGTAGTCCCGCGCGGCGCGTCGCCAACCCCCATGAACCAGGCAATGATCGAAAAGAGCGAGAACAGGATCGAAAAGATCGCGATCCCGAAACCGACGAAGGTGCAGAACCGCATCGGCGCCTTGGTGAAGGCAAAGATCGCGTTCAGCGCCTGATCGATCAGCATCAGAAGGTTGTGCTTCGACACACCGCGTTTCCGCGCTTTCCAGGTATAGGGAATGATCACCTTCTTGAAGCCGACCGAGGCGATGATGCCGCGGATATAGGGATAGTGATCATTGTGGCTCAGGACCGCGTTCAGCACCTTGCGGTCGACCAGCTGGAACTCGCCCACATCGGGCGACAGCTCGAATTCCGAGAGCCAGTTGACAATGCGGTAGAACGCCTTGCGGGCCGAACGCAGCACCAACCCCTCTTCGCGGGTCGATCTTGCGCCGGCGACGATGTCATAGCCGCTTTCCCAAAGCTTCACGAATTCCGGCAGGTGTTCTGGCGGGTCCTGAAGATCGACCGGCAACATGCACAAAGTCGCATCACCCGTCGCATGGCGCAGGCCGTTGAAGGTCGACTTGTAGACACCGAAATTGCGGGCATTGACCACGATCTTGACGCCCGGATCCGTCGCCGCGATTTCGCGCAGGATCTCGACCGTGCGGTCGGATGAGGCATTGTCGACAAAGATATGTTCGCGCTCATAGCCCGGCAGGTCGCGGTCAAAGATCGCCTTTACTGCCTCATAACAGGCAGTGACGTTGTCCTCCTCGTTAAAACAGGGGGAGACGATAGAGATTCGTTGCATCGCTAAAATACCACTTTCCTTAATCCGAAATGGATCACCACCTGCCCGGGTTCCGGGGCGGCAACCCCCCTGAGTCGAGCCCTAACACCTTATAGTATCGACATATACTAGCACCGAAAACATGGCTGAATCGACCATAACAGGCTGGGGAGGGCGCTGAAATACCGGGATTTCAGACCCATTGTCGTCCGAAAAGATACATTTCCTGCGGCGTTTCGCGAATTTGGCCCGTCAAAGGTCGTTTCGCCCTGTGCACAGAGCCTTTCGTGTTGCGTTAAATGAATTCCACCGCTCAGGCTATAGTCCCCCCACTTCAAGGAGGATTTCGATGCCGCTGACCATGAACAAGGACGTCTTCATCACCTGCGCCGTGACCGGTTCGGGCGGCACTCAGGACCGCAGCCCGCATGTGCCGCGCTCACCGAAAGAGATCGCCGAAAGTGCGATCGATGCTGCCAAGGCGGGCGCTGCCATCGTTCATTGCCATGTGCGCGACCCCGAAACGGGCAAGCCCTCGCGCGATCCCGCCCTTTACCGCGAAGTGACCGAACGCATCCGCGATGCCTCTGTCGATGCCGTCCTGAACCTCACCGCCGGGATGGGTGGCGATATGGTGTTCGGACCCACGGAAAGCCCGCTACCCTTGCAGGCGGGCACCGATATGGGCGGGGCCACCAACCGGATGGAACACGTCGCCGACTGCCTGCCCGAGATCTGCACCCTCGACTGCGGCACGATGAATTTTGCCGAGGCCGACTATGTGATGACCAACACGCCCGGCATGCTGCGCGCGATGGGTCAGATGATGACCGACCTTGGCGTCTGCCCGGAAATCGAGGCCTTCGACACCGGCCATCTTTGGTTCGCCAGGGAACTGGTGAAGGAAGGCGTGCTGAATTCCCCCGCGCTCGTGCAGCTTTGCATGGGCGTGCCCTGGGGTGCGCCCAATGACCTCAACACCTTCATGGCGATGGTCAACAACGTGCCCACGGACTGGAACTGGTCGGCCTTTTCCCTGGGCCGCGACCAGATGGCCTATGTCGCGGCCTCGGTTCTGGCGGGCGGCAATGTCCGGGTGGGGCTTGAGGACAATCTCTGGCTTGGCAAGGGGCAGCTTGCCACCAACGCCCAGCTTGTCGAACGCGCGGTGACGATCATCGAGAATATGGGCGCACGGGTCATCGGCCCGGATGAGGTGCGTGCGAAACTGGGGCTCACCAAGCGCGCGCCGAGGGCGCGTTAAGCGGACAGTTTGACGGTTAAACTTGCCATACACTTTGCCGACGTTTTGCCGACGCATGGCAGACCGGCCTGAATGAAGGAAAGACCATCCCATGACGCGCAAGGCATGTATCATCGGCGGGGGCGTGATCGGTGGAGGTTGGGCTGCCCGCTTCCTGCTCAACGGCTGGAACGTTTCAGTCTTCGACCCGGACCCGGAGGCAGAGCGCAAGATCGGCGAGGTGCTGGCAAATGCACGCGCGGCGCTGCCCGCCTTGTCCGACGTGCCGATGCCCGCCGAGGGCAAGCTGAGCTTTGCCAGCAGCATCACCGAGGCCGTGGAAGGCGCTGAATACATTCAGGAATCCGTCTCTGAGAGGCTTGACCTGAAACACCGCGTTTTCGCGCAGATCCAGCAATCAAGCCATGGCGTGCCCATCGGCTCCTCCACCTCTGGCTTCAAACCGTCAGAGCTTCAGGAAAACGCCGCCGACCCTTCGACGATCTTCGTCGCCCACCCCTTCAACCCGGTCTACCTTCTGCCCTTGGCCGAGATTGTTCCAAGTGCGAAGTCCGACGCAAAACTTATTGATAACGCAAAGGAAATCCTGCGCGAGATCGGCATGTTCCCGCTGCATGTCCGCAAGGAGATCGACGCCCATATCGCCGACCGTTTCCTAGAGGCGGTCTGGCGCGAGGCGCTCTGGTTGGTCAAGGACGGCATCGCCACGACCGAGGAAATCGATGAGGCGATCCGCATGGGTTTCGGTCTGCGCTGGGGTCAGATGGGGCTTTTTGAGACCTACCGCGTGGCGGGCGGCGAAGCGGGCATGAAACACTTCATGGCGCAATTCGGTCCCTGCCTGCAATGGCCCTGGACGAAACTCACCGATGTCCCTGAATTCACGGAAGAATTGGTCGATCTGATTGCCGGTCAATCCGACGCACAGTCAGGCCAGTATTCCATTCGAGAGCTTGAACGCATCCGCGACAGCAACCTCATCGGCTTCATGCGCGCCCTCAAGGACCGCAACTGGGGCGCGGGCAAGGTCTTGCTCGACCATGATCAACGCCGCCGCGCAGCGTTCCACGAGGCAGGCGAGACGGGCCGGGGCGCGCCGATGGTCATGGCCCATATGCAGGTTCTGCCGGGTTGGATCGACTATAACGGCCACATGACTGAAAGCCGCTATTTGTTTGCGGCATCAGAAACTTCGGACGCGTTTCTGAGGTTGATTGGCGCTGGTATGGACTATGTCGAAGCAGGGCACAGCTATTACACCGCCGAGACCCATATCATGCATCTGGGCGAAGCCAAGCTCGGCGACCGGTTGACCGGAACGCTCCAGATCCTGTCCTCGGATGAAAAGCGCATCCATGTCTTTATCCGCATCCAGCGCGGCGATGAGGTCGTGGCAAGCCTCGAACAGATGTTCCTCCATGTCGACATGAAGGCCGGCCGCGCCTGCCCGGCCGCCCCCGACGTGCTTGCCAGGCTCGCCCTCTTCGCTGACGCCCACAAGAACCTGCCGCGCCCCGATGCAGCAGGCCGCTATACCGGGGAGCGCCGGAAATGACCCGGCGCGTCCTGATCACAGCCGGGGCGAACGGGATCGGCCTTGTCATGGCGAATGCTTTCGCTGCCACCGGGGCCGAGGTCTGGGTGACGGATGTCGATCCCGCCGCTTTGAAGGCCGTCCCCGAAGGCATTCGTGCCTCATTGGTCAACGCTTCGGACGAATCCGATATGGCGGCATTCTTTAATGAAGTGAAGGGTATATGGGGCGGAATTGATGTTCTCTGCGCCAATGCCGGGATCAAGGGGCCGACGGCTTCGGTCGAGGAGATGCCTCTCGATGAATGGCGCGATTGCATCGCCGTCAATCTCGACGGCGCGATGCTGGCGGCGAAATACGCGGCCCCGCTGATGAAGGCGGCGGGCAAGGGCGTGATGCTGTTCACTACTTCCACTGCCGGCCTCTACGGTTTTCCTTACCGCGCGCCTTATGCAGCGGCGAAATGGGCCGTCATTGGGCTGATGAAAACCGTTGCGATGGAACTTGGCGCCCATGGCATCCGCGCCAACGCCATCGCCCCCGGTTCGGTCACGGGCCCGCGCATCGACCGTGTCTTTGAAGCCGAGGCAGCGGCCAAGGGCATGACCTACGAACAGGTCCGCGATGGTTATGCTTCGGGCACCGCACTTGGCCGCCTTTCTGACCCCGAAGATATCGCCAATATGGCGATCTTCCTCGCCTCCGACGCCGCCCGCATGGTCTCAGGGCAGGTCCTGACCGTGGACGGCTTCACCATCAATCCCGACCCGAAGGTGTGACATATGGATTTCGGACTGACAGACGAACAGAGGATGATTGTCGAGACAACGCGCGCCTTCGTCGAGAATGAGCTTTATCCGCATGAGCTGGAGGTCGAGCGCAGCGGCCACCTCTCGCTCGACCTGATAAAAGAGATACAGGCCAAGGCCATAGAGGCCGGCCTTTACGCCGCCAACATGCCCGAGGACGTGGGGGGCGTGGGCCTCGATACGCTCACATGGCTGCTTTACGAAAAGGAACTGGGCCGCGCCAATTACGCGCTCCACTGGACCTGCGTCGCGCGCCCCTCGAACATCCTTCTGGCCGGGAATGAGGAACAGCGGCAGCAATACCTCTACCCCTGCATCCGGGGCGAGACCTGGGATTGTCTTGCCATGACAGAACCCGGCGCGGGGTCGGACCTGCGCGGCATGAAGGCCTCGGCGCGGCAGGATGGCGACGACTGGATCCTGAACGGCACCAAGCATTTCATTTCTCACGCGGACATAGCCGGGTTCACCATCGCCTTCATGGCGACGGGCGAGGAGATGACGCCGCGCGGCCCGAAGAAAAAGATCACCGCCTTTTTTGTCGACAAGGGCACCAAGGGCTTCACCGTGCGCGACGGCTACCGCAATGTCAGCCATCGCGGCTACACGAACGCGGTGCTGGAATTCGACGATTGTCGGGTGAACAAGCGCCAGATCCTCGGCGAGGTTCACAAAGGCTTTGAAGTGGCAAACAGCTGGCTCGGTGCCACCAGGCTTCAGGTCGCCTCCACCTGCCTTGGCCGCGCCGAACGGGCGTTGGGGCACGCGGTCGAATACGCCGCCGAACGGGAACAGTTCGGCCAGAAAATCGGTAAGTTTCAGGGAATATCCTTCAAACTCGCGGATATGGCGATGGAACTTAAAGCAGCTGAACTGCTGACGCGGGAAGCGGCGTGGAAATACGATCAGGGTACGGTCACGGAAACCGACATGTCGATGGCCAAGCTGAAGGCGACCGAAACACTTGCGATGATTGCCGATGAGGCGATCCAGATCCATGGCGGCATGGGGCTGATGGATGAATTGCCGCTTGAACGCATCTGGCGCGACGCCCGCGTCGAACGCATCTGGGAAGGTACCTCGGAAATCCAGCGCCACATCATCAGTCGCGAACTGCTCCGGCCGCTCGGTGCCTGAAACTTTCTAGCCTCCGGCGGGAGTATTTATGAACAGAAGAAGTAACGGTCGGTTAACCATGTTCAGCCAGTCTGACACAGCGGTACAGGCGGGAGCGCCGATGACCGCAACAGGAGAAGGCACCCCGTCGCCCATATCGGGACGGGGTGCTGATCTGTATTTCTTCTGTTCGAAAATACTCTCGGGGGTCCGGGGGCAGACAGCCCCCGGCGCGCGCGGCCAGCGGGGAGGCTGGGTATGAGCCGCGACCTCAGCCGCCTGCTCAGGCCCCGCTCCATCGCCGTTATGGGATCGGTCTGGGCCGGGAATGTCATCGAGCAATGCCGAAAGATGGGGTTTCAGGGGCCGGTCTGGCCGGTTCATCCGACAAAGTCTGAAATCGGCGGCCTGAAGGCCTATCCCTCGCTCGCCGCGCTGCCTGAAGCGCCCGATGCCATTTTCATCGGCGTCAACCGCCATTCGACTGTCGAGGTCGTTCGGGAGCTTGCCGAAATGGGGGCAGGCGGCGCGATCTGTTTCGCTTCGGGCTGGACCGAGGCGGGCGAAGCGGGGCTACAGGCCGATCTTGTCCGGGCGGCGGGTACGATGCCCATTCTCGGGCCGAACTGCTACGGGCTTATCAACTATCTCGACGGCGCGCTCCTCTGGCCAGACCAGCATGGCGGACGACGCGTCGAAAAGGGCGTGGCACTGCTCAGCCAGTCTTCGAACATTGTCATCAACCTCACCATGCAGGCGCGCGGTCTGCCGATTGCCTATGTCGCCTGCCTTGGCAATGCCGCGCAGATCGGGCTTGCGGAACTGGCAGATGCGCTCATGGCCGATGACCGGGTCACGGCCATCGGCATGTATGTCGAGGGGATCGACGATGCCCCGGCCTTTGCCGCCCTGGCCGAGGCGGCGCGGGCGGCGGGCAAGGGTGTGGTCTGCCTCAAATCGGGCAAGACCGAAGCCTCGCAGGTTGCGGCGGCGTCGCATACCGCCTCGCTCGCGGGCGGGGGGGCGGCGTCATCGGCATTCTTGCGGCAGGCGGGGGTTGCAGAGGTCAACACGCTTCCGGAACTCATCGAAACGCTGAAAATATTTCACGTTCATGGCCCCCGGATCGGCACCCGCCTTTGTTCGCTCTCCTGTTCGGGTGGCGAGGCGGGGCTGGTCTCGGACCTGGCCGCGCCGCTGGCGATCGATTTTCCGCCGCCGAGTGCGGTGCAGCGGCAGGCGCTTGGTGATATCCTCGGGCCGATTGTCACTATCGCCAACCCCTTGGACTATCACACGTTCATCTGGGGCGATGGACCGCGCACCCAAGCAGTCTTTACCGAAATGCTGACGGGTTACGATGCCGGTATTTTCGTGATCGACCCGCCGCGCCCCGACCGTTGTGACCCATCCTCGTTCCAGCCCGCGCTCGACGCGATTGTCGCGGCCGGAAGGGCCACGGGAAAGCCCGCCTTTCCGGTGGCCTCGCTGCCCGAGAATTTCGACGAGGAGCGGGCGATTGACCTGATCGGGCAGGGCACCGTACCGCTGATGGGGCTGCAGACGGCACTTTCGGCCTTGAAAGCAGCCCAGACGATGCCGGGTCGGCCGGGCTGGCGACCTTTGCCCGAGATCCCGCAGCGTCAGACGCGGATGCTGGATGAGGCTGAGGGCAAGGCTCTGCTCAATGCGGCCAATGTCCCGATCCCGCGCGGAGTTATCGGGACGACGTTGCAAGAGGCTGCCGCCAAGTCGGTGGATCTGACGGCACCTCTGGTCCTCAAGGGGCTTGGCTTCGCGCACAAGACCGAAGCTGGTGCAGTGCGCCTTGGTCTGACCTCGCTCGACGGGCAGGCCGTGATGCCGGGTGCCTCGGGTTATCTGGTTGAGGAGATGGTAACCGGCGCCGTCGGTGAGGTCCTGTTGGGTCTGCGCCGCGATCCGGT
>NZ_JBARVQ010000355.1:0-1698 GCF_049646345.1 Albidovulum sp.
CCCATGTCGGTCGCAAGCGTCGGCTGGTAGCCCACGGCCGAAGGAATACGGCCGAGAAGCGCGGACACTTCCGAACCGGCCTGGGTGAAGCGGAAGATGTTGTCCACGAAGAACAGCACGTCCTTGCCTTCCACGTCGCGGAAGTACTCGGCCTGGGCAAGACCGGTGAGAGCGACGCGGGCACGGGCGCCCGGCGGCTCGTTCATCTGGCCGTAAACCAGCGACATGCGGCTTTCGCCTTCGAGGTTGATAACCTTCGATTCGATCATCTCGTGGTAGAGGTCGTTACCTTCGCGCGTACGCTCACCGACGCCGGCGAACACCGAGTAGCCGCCGAAGAGTTTCGCGATGTTGTTCACGAGTTCCATGATCAGAACGGTCTTGCCCACACCGGCGCCGCCGAACAGGCCGATCTTGCCGCCTTTGGCGTAGGGACAGAGAAGGTCGATGACCTTGATGCCCGTGACCAGCACTTCCGATTCCGTGGCCTGATCAACAAAGTCCGGAGCCGGCGCGTGGATCGGGCGCAGCAGTTCCCGGCTGACCGGGCCGCGCTCGTCGATTGGCTCGCCGATGACGTTCATGATGCGGCCGAGCGTCGACGGCCCCACCGGAACCATGATTGGCTGGCCGAGGTCAGCAACGGCCTGACCGCGCACAAGGCCCTCGGTCGAGTCCATGGCAATCGTGCGGACCGTGCTCTCACCGAGGTGCTGAGCCACTTCGAGCACGAGGCGCGAACCGTTGTTCTCGGTTTCGAGCGCGTTCAGGATCGCGGGAAGTTCGCCGTCGAACTCGACGTCGACAACGGCGCCGATCACCTGTGACACGCGGCCTTTTGCGTTTGCGGAAATGCTCATCTTGATCGTCTCCTCGGGAGATGAAGTCTTGTTGGTTAGTGTCTAGAGGGCTTCGGCACCGGAGATGATCTCGATCAGCTCCTTGGTAATCTGTGCCTGGCGAGCCCGGTTGTACTTGAGGTTCAGGGCCTTGATCAGGTCCTTGGCATTGCGTGTCGCGTTGTCCATGGCGGTCATGCGGCTGGCTTGTTCTCCGGCCGAGCTTTCCAGCATCGCGGACAGGATCTGCGTGTTGATATAGCGCGGAAGCAGCGCTTCGAGGAGCGCGCCTTCGTCCGGCTCGTAGGTGTAGATCGCGCCGCCCAGATCGATCACGGGCGCGCCTTCTGGAGCCTTGGCCGGGATCAGCTGCTGGGCCGTCGGCACCTGGGTGAGCACGTTCTTGAACTGCGAGTAGATCAGCGTGGCGACATCAAACTCGCCGGCATCATAGCCCTTGGTCAGCATGTGACCGACGGCAATGGCAGACTCGGAAAAGTCATTGCCTTTGATGTCTGACAGATTGACGTGCGAGGTGAACAGGTTCGCATAGTCTCGCGACAGCTGCTCGCGGCCCTTCTTGCCGATGGTCATGACCTTCACGGTCTTGCCTTCGGCGATCAGGGACTGGATCTTCTGGCGCGCCAGTTTCACCACATAGGCGTTGAAGCCGCCAGCCAGACCACGCTCGGCGGTCATCACGACGACCAGGTGCACATCCGACTTGCCGGTACCGGCCAGTAGCTTCGGACCGCTGCCACCTGCCGAGCTGGCAAGGTTTGCAAGCACCGCCGCCATCCGCTCTGCATAGGGACGCGCGGCCGTGGCCGCATCCTGCGCGCGCTTCAGCTTGGCCGCT